>JAVLFO010000518.1:0-3133 GCA_046052805.1 Aquabacterium sp.
GAGTTCGTCGGCAGCGTCAGATGTGTATAAGAGACAGCCGTGGGCAGGGGCAGATGATCGATGCGCCGATCCTGGCCTACCTGATCGAGACCGCCAACGGCCGCATCTTGTACGACGTGGGCTGTGACCACCGCAAGATCCACGACCCGGAGCTGCGCCGGCGCCATTACGAGGACTCGGCCTTGGCCATGCCACCGCCGCACATGGGCGATGAGCACCGCATCCCGCACCATTTGGCGCGCTTGGGCTTGACGCCGGCCGATGTGGACGTGATCTTCATTGGGCATTTGCACTTCGACCACGCCGGTGGCCTCAAAGAGCTGCGGCGCTGCGGCTGCGGTGCCGAGATTCATCTCCAGCAAGACGAGCGAGACGCCGCCGCCACGGGCGAAGACACCGCCGTGTTTGACGATGACCTGACCGACGACGCCGGCCAGCCCTTGCCCTTCAAGCTGCACCGGGGCGAGTACACCGTGGTGCCCGGGGTGGAGGCCATCGCCACACCGGGGCACACCGCTGGGCACATGTCGATGTGGATCGAGTTGCCCAAAGGCCCGCCCGTGCTGCTGGCCGGTGATGCCGCCGACCTGCAAGAGAACCTCGATGACGAGATCGCGCCAGGTGGCTTGTGGCGCGGCAACGAGGCCCAGGCCATCGACAGCATCCGCAAGCTCAAGGCCTTGGCGCGCGACACCCAGGCCTGGATCTGGCCCAACCACGACATGGCGTTTTACCAGCGCCTGCACGCCTTTCCCACTGCCTATGAGTGACGCGCCCGCCCACGACACGAGCCCCGACATGGCCATGTTCAACTGGCCGCCAACGCCTGCAGACATAAGGGGCCACGTGCCCGAGCGCTACTTCGGGGTCTGGTCGCGCACCTTGCTGGAGACCCCCCAGGGCCGCGACACCCAAACCCTGGTGCGCTGGATGCAACTGGGCCGATGGCATGTGGACTTGCGTGTGCCGGCCGATGCGGGCAACGCAGAGGGCAGCCTGCAAGGCTTCAGCGGCATCACCCGCATCACCGCCGTGGACACGGCATCGGGCATGCGAGAAATGTGCACCTGGCAACGGCTGGTGGATTTTCAGCCGCCGCGTCCCAGCGTTGATGAGGGATGGATGTTGTTCGAGACACCCGAGCGCGTGCTTGAGACGGGCATCCATTCGACCTACTTCGAGGTGTGGGATCGGCTGCCCGGGTCCACGGAACGCCGCATCGCCTTGACGGAGCCCGCTCGGGCCGATGGCCGGCCTGCCATGCGCTTGTTCGTGTGTGGGCAATACCTGATGAGGGTGCGGCCCGCTGCGCCTTTGAGTCCGGCGTTTGAGATTTCGTTTGGCACGTGGCTTGACGGCCTGTTCGTGATCGAAGCCTCGACCGTGTCAGAGCTGACAGCCAGTCAAACGCCACTGCAGCTGCAGCCCCTGGGCGATGGTCACGCCGAGGTGACGATGGCCGGCGTCACAGAGACATGGGATGTTTTGGCATGGGTGGATGGCCCGCCTGCTTGAGCCGTGAAGGCGGGTGGGCCATCGCCTCTGTTTGGTGCGCACGTGCGGCCGAGTTGGTGCGCTGCCCGCACAGGTGCCGGCGGCATTGAGGCCGCGCCTCGCGATTGACCTTGGCACGCACTTTGCCTCACCCAGCCTCAGAGGCTCGGTGCTTGCGCCGGTTCTTCGAAGGATGGCTAGGGTTCCGACCTTGCTCCACTGAGCATGGGTGACTGGTCCGAGAGCCATCGGCTGGCGGCGTGCCCACGTGCTTGCGCATGGGTGCTCTGCGGGCTCCACGGCGGGACAAAAGCCCGGGAGATTCACTTCGTTGAAGTGTCCTTTCGCTGTGTCCTGGTCCAAACAAGGAGTCTGTCATGCCGCTCACGCCACTTTCTTGGTCTCGCAGTGGGGGTGCTCAACCCTCAGCAACGGGAGGCCGATGATGTTGGAGATCCGCAAAGCGATTCCGCAGAGCGCCTATTGGACGCTGGCTGCAGTCGGCTTGTTGGTGCCGCTGTTGATGTGGACGGTGGCGGCCGCCAGCGGTGATGGCAACAACGTGTTCATGCCGGGCCCCGTCAAGGTGCTCGAACGCATGGCCCTGTGGGCGCGTGAAGACGACCTCTTGGGCGACACCTTCATCAGCATCATGCGGGTGGTGCTGGGTTGGGCCTTGTCGGCCGTGATCGCCTTGCCCTTGGGTTTGTTCATCGGCACATGGCGCTCTGTGCAGGCCTTGCTTGAGCCCTTGACCGACTTCATCCGCTACATGCCGGCGGTGGCCTTCGTGCCCCTGGTGATGCTGTGGGTGGGCATTGACGAGGGCGCCAAGGTCGCGATCATTTTCATCGGCACCTTCTTCCAGATGATCTTGATGGTGGCCGAGGACGTGCGGCGCGTGCCCTTGGCCCAGATCGAGGCGGCGCAGACCATGGGTGCATCTCGCACCGAGATCGTTGAGAAGGTGATCTTCCCCTCGTCCAAACCCGCCTTGCTCGACACCCTGCGCGTGACCATGGGCTTTGCCTGGACCTACTTGGTGGTGGCCGAACTGGTGGCGGCCCAATCGGGCCTGGGCTACGCGATCTTGCGGGCGCAGCGCTACTTGCAGACCGACAAGATCTTCGCGGGCATTTTGCTGATCGGGCTGATCGGCATGGTGATCGACCAGCTGTTCAGGCTGGCCCATCGGATCGCCTTTCCTTATCTGCACGGGAGGTCTGCATGAACGCGGCGTTGAACCCTCAAACCGCTGGCCTGGCGCAGCCGCGCATCGTGTGTCGCCAGGTCAACAAGGTGTTTGGCGAGGGTGCCAAGCAGGTGCAGGCGCTGCAGAACGTCGACCTCACGGTGGGCGACAACGAGTTCGTCACCTTCGTGGGCGCCTCAGGCTGTGGCAAGTCGACGCTGCTGCGCACGCTGGCCGGGCTGGAGCGCCACAGCTCGGGCGAATTGCTGGTCAGTGGCCAGGCCATTCATGGGCCAGGGCAGGACCGCGCCATGGTCTTCCAGCACTACAGCCTCTACCCCTGGCTGACGGTGCTGGACAACATCAAGTTCTGCCGCCAGCTGAAGGCCCACACCTGTCTCTTATACACATCTGACGCTGCCGACGATCTTACGCGTGTAGATCTCG
>JAVLFO010000519.1:0-2247 GCA_046052805.1 Aquabacterium sp.
ACGGCGTTCTCGAA
Organism: Aquabacterium sp.; assembly: GCA_046052805.1. Taxonomy (GTDB): domain Bacteria; phylum Pseudomonadota; class Gammaproteobacteria; order Burkholderiales; family Burkholderiaceae_C; genus Aquabacterium. The sequence continues at coordinate 15 of JAVLFO010000519.1, forward strand.
CTCGGCCAGCATCCGGCCTTCGCCCAGCGTCCTGCTGGCGAAGCTGCATCCGATGGCGACCGCGTGACGATCGACTTCGAAGGCAAGATCGATGGCGTGCCTTTTGACGGCGGCAAGGCCGAAGGCTTCCAGTTCCTGGTTGGCGAAGGCCAAATGCTCGAAGCCTTTGAAAAGGCTGTTCGTGGCATGAAGACGGGCGAGTCCAAGACCTTCCCCTTGACCTTCCCAGAAGACTATCAAGGCAAAGAAGTGGCTGGCAAAGAAGCCGACTTCTTGGTCACCGTGAACAAGGTCGAAGCCCAGAACCTGCCTGAGCTGAACGACGAGTTCATCAAGACCCTGGGTCTGCCTGACGCCACCGTGGAAGCCCTGCGTGCCGACATCAAGCGCAACCTCGAGCGTGAGGTCAAGTTCCGCGTGGCTGCTCGCAACAAGGCTGCTGCCATGGAAGCTTTGCTGAAGCTGGTCGATTTCGACCTGCCTCAGTCGCTGGTGGCCGCCGAGTCGGACCGCCTGCTGGAAGGCGCTCGCGCTGACCTGAAGGCGCGTGGCATCAAGGACGCTGACAAGGCGCCGATCCCCGCTGAAATGTTCAAGCCCCAAGCCGAGCGCCGCGTGCGCCTGGGTCTGACCGTGGCCGAGTTGGTCAAGGCCAACAACCTCAGCGCCAAGCCCGAGCAACTGCAAGCCCACATCCAAGAGCTGTCGCAAAGCTACGAGCAGCCCGCCCAAGTGGTGGCCTGGTACATGAGCGACCGTCAGCGCATGGCCGAAGTCGAAGCCGTGGTCATCGAAGCCAATGTGTCTGACTTCGTTTTGTCCAAGGCCAAGGTCACGGACAAAGCCATGAGCTTCGAAGAGCTGATGGGTCAACAAGGCGCCTGATCGCCCTTGATGCAAACCGCACGGCGCCTCAATTGAGGCGTTGTGTCAAAGGCACCTGCAATCCCGAGTGGAGGCAGGTGCCTTTTGTTTTGTGCGACCGTCTGTTCATGCCTCGGTTTGTGCGTGCAAACAACGGAAAGACGACAAGCCTTGTAGCGCGCTTTTTCCGGCGTTCAAGCGGCCCTTTTCGCGCGTCATAATCAATTCGTAAAACCATTTGCGGCCTCCCATGAAGAGGCCTCTCCTGAAGGAAGCACATGAGCGCACTGGACATTCAAAACCTGGGCATGGTGCCCATGGTCATTGAGACATCGGGTCGTGGCGAACGCGCCTACGACATCTACAGCCGCCTCTTGCGCGAACGGGTCATCTTCTTGGTGGGCCCCGTCAACGACCAAAGCGCCAACCTGGTGGTGGCACAGCTCTTGTTCCTCGAGAGCGAAAACCCCGACAAAGACATCTCGCTGTACATCAACTCACCCGGCGGCAGCGTCAGCGCGGGCATGTCGATTTTTGACACCATGAACTTCATCAAGCCCCAGGTGTCGACGCTGTGCATGGGCATGGCTGCCTCCATGGGCGCGTTCTTGCTGGCTGCGGGCGAAAAAGGCAAGCGTTTTGCGCTGCCCAACAGCAAGATCATGATCCACCAGCCTCTGGGCGGCACCCAAGGCCAGGCGACCGACATCGAGATCCACGCCCGCGAGATCCTCAAGACCCGCGAGCAGCTGAACAAGATCCTGGCAGACCGCTCCGGCCAGTCCCTGGAAAAGATCCAGAACGACACCGAGCGCGACTATTACATGTCGGCTGACGAAGCCGCCACCTACGGACTCATCGACAAAGTGCTGGAAAAGCGCGCGTGACAAAGCGGCAGGACCTCCTGGGCTGACCGGTTTTGAGTGGCAAAAGCCGCACCAAAGCTGGGCAGTTCAGGGCAGTGCCTGCCGATCCATTTGTCTTATCATGAGCTTTACCCCTTTGCCGACCCCTTGACAGGCCCGCACCATGCCCGAGAAAAAAGGCTCATCCAGCGAAAAAATCTTGTACTGCTCGTTCTGCGGAAAGAGCCAGCACGAGGTCAAAAAGCTCATCGCCGGCCCGTCGGTTTTCATTTGCGACGAATGCATTGAACTGTGCAACGACATCATCCGTGATGAGGTTGCCGCCGAAGCCGAACAGTCCCGCCCTGCCAAGAGCGACCTGCCGACCCCCAGCGAGATCAAGTCCAGTCTGGACCAGTACGTCATCGGGCAGGACACGGCCAAGCGCACCCTGTCGGTGGCTGTGTACAACCACTACAAGCGCCTCAAGCACATGGGCAGCGGCGAGGGCAAGAAGCCCGACA
>JAVLFO010000520.1:0-2473 GCA_046052805.1 Aquabacterium sp.
TGGTCAAGAACATGGCGCCCCGCAAGATCGTGTTCGAAGACAAGGAAGTGATCCTGGCCAACGGCGAGCGCGTGCCCCGTGATGAGGGCATGCAAGACCCGGCCAGCCAGTTCATCCAGCTGGCCTACAGCTTCATCTTGAAGCCCGAGCGGCTGCAGGTGGGCAAGACCATCCGGCTGCCATTGGCCATCCTGACGCGGGCCGAGACCCTGGCCTACGACGTTTTGGCCGAAGAGGTGCTGGACACGCCCATTGGCAAGGTGCCCACCTTTCACGTCAAACCACGCCGACTGGTCGAGGTCAACGCCAACCTGCCGGCCGACATTTGGTTTGCGCCAGGCCTGCAGTACCTGCCCGTGCGCATTTTTGTGAAGGTCAACGAAGAGACCTACATGGACATGCTGATGGACAAGGCGCCTCAACAAGCGCCGGGCAAGCCCGCTGAACCAGCGTCTGGCCCAGACTCTGCGCCCTGAGGCCTGCGATCAGTTGGTGCTTGTGGCGCCGTTCGCACCAGCGCCCAGCTTGTTGGTGGCGCGAACCAGGCGCTGCTCAATGGTGGCGGCAGGTGCCGCAGAGGCCAAGCGGCTGCCATCTTCAAAGAACATGGCCGGTGTGCCATTGACGCGCAGCTTTTGCGACAAGGCCAAGTTGCGTTGCGCTGGCGACGCGCAAGTGCCGAAGGTGCGCGATGGCGCATTGCCAGCGAGCATCCAGTCACGCCAGGCTTGGGTGCGGTCTTTGAGGCACCAGATGTTGTCCAGCTTGACGCGAGAGTCGTCACCCAAGATCGGGATCATGAAGGTGTAGACCGTCACGTCTTTGATCTGCTGCAGCTCTTTTTCGAGGTGCTTGCAGTAGCCGCAATTGGGGTCGGCAAAAACCACCAGACGGCGCTTGCCCGTGCCGTTCTTCCAAGTGATGGCATCTTTGAAAGGCAGCGTAGCGAAGTCAACGCGGTTGATGTCGTCCAAGCGCTCTTCGGTCAGGTTGCGCTGGCTCTTGGTGTCAATGATCTGGCCCTGGATCAGGAAGTCGCCATTGAGATTGGTATAGACCAGCTCAGTGCCAGCCTTGACCTCGATCACACCAGCCATGGGCGTGGTGCGGGCGCTCTCGATCACGCCCAACTGAGGCACGCGCTCTTCGAGGTTGCGTTTGATCGTTGCAAATTGGGTGGCGGGCACGGCGGTTTGGGCCTGGGCCGACAGGCAAGCCGTTGCGGCTGCAGCAGCCACCATCAGGGCGCGAAATTTGGCAAACATCCTCAATCCTTATCAGGTCAATCGTGGCAGGGTACTACCGACAAAAAGCCCTTGCGCATCAAGCGTCAAGTGCCCGGCCAATCAGCCATTGTTTGAGCGGTCCCAAGCGCTGCACCACCGCCATGCCGGCGTTGCGAACGTCTTTGAGGGGCACGCGGTCATCAGCGAACAAATGCAAAAGGCCGTCGGTCAGGGCGGACATGGCCTGCGTGGGCAGGACACGTTGGCGCGCATAGCGGCTCAGTGTGCGCGCATCGCCCAAGGCGCGCCACGGCTCTTTGACACGGGCCTCGCGCAGCACCGACACCAGCGTGTCGACATCGGCCAGACCCAAGTTCAAACCCTGCCCCGCCAAGGGGTGCACTTGGTGGGCGGCATCACCCAGCAAGACCCAGCCAGGGCCGCTCCAACGGCTGGCTTGGGCCAAGGCCAAGGGCCATGACGAGACGTGCGAGCTCAAACGCAACTCACCCACAACCTCGCGCATGTCGGGGTCTGACTGGAACAAGGCATCGTTGAGCTCGCGCTCGAACTCAAGCGGGGCCAAGGCCATCAGGCGCTCGGCCCGCGCGGTCGGCACCGACCACACCAAACCATAAGAAGCCTCTGGGTCGGGGTCATTGAAGGGCAGCAAAGCCAGCACATCGGGCGAGCGGAACCACTGGCGCGCCACGCCATGGTGAGGACGCGTGGCCGTCAAGCGCGCAGCCACGCCGCAGTGGCCGTAATCCTGTCGGGCGAACTCCACACCCAGCAGCGCGCGCGTGCGGGCGTGCTTGCCCTCGCACACGGCCAGCAAAGCGGCGTCGACTGCTGGCTGAGCATCTGACAGGGGCGTCACCACGTCAACGCGCGGTGCGTAGCGCAAGGCCTCGCCCAGCAGCCGCTCAAGCGCCGCCGCGTCGACGATCCAAGCCAGTTCGGTGACGTGTTGCTGCCAGGCCGAAAACGACAAGGCCCCGCCTTGGTCGCCACGCACCGCCATGTCATGCACGGGCGAAGCCCACGCCTTCAGGGCCGGCCACACACGCAAGCGGCTCAAGAGCTCAATGGCCCGGGCGTTGAGGGCGTAGGTGCGCACATCAGCGGGCGGCGGGTTGGCCGGGCTGGGCGCTTTGGCCCAGGCCACGCTGAAGCCTTCGGCCGACAAGGCCAAAGCCAGGCTCATGGCCACAGCGCCCGAGCCACTCACACACACATCCACTGCA
>JAVLFO010000521.1:0-11822 GCA_046052805.1 Aquabacterium sp.
ACCGTCGCCACGATGTTGGGGATCAGGTCGGCGCGGCGCTGGTATTGGTTGAGCACCTCGGCCCAGCCGGACTTGGTTTGTTCGTCCAGACGTTGGAAGTCGTTGTAGCCGCAGCCGCCCAAACTCAGGGCTGCGCCCGAGATGGCCAGAGCCGTTGCCCAACGGCGTGGTGCAGTTCGGATTTGGGTGGAGGAGGAGGGGGAGTGCATGCTCATCTCTGGCCTTTCGGTGCGCAGCCGGGCTGCGTTTCATCGAGAGCATACGTGGTGACGATGGCTTGCGCTTCAAGCGCCAGGGCCCAAAGCAATGCGTCAGATCAAACCGAGGCCAGCGCGTGGCAGGCCAACACTTGGTGTGAACGGGATTTGGGGTAGCGGTCGCGCACGATCTGAATGGCGCCGACGGGGGTGTCGGCCATCACCTTGAGCACCCGTTTGACGGCTTGTTGTGAGGGCGTGATGACCACGAGGGTCGACACTTCGAAAAGCTTCAGGGCAGGCTCGATGGCCAAGTTCATGAGGGCGCGCATGTCAGTCTCCACTTTCGGTGGCCCGCGCTGTGGGCCACGCGATGCTGATCATGCATTTTGTGGGCCAAGGATGACACCCGCATGACCCCAGGGTGGGGGGCAGCAGTCGTGTCTGACACCACAAAAAGCACGCCACTTCAGAGGTGACCCTACCTGAATGGGGGGCGAACTTCTACCAGGGTGCGCGGTTGTTGCGCCAGCCCTCAGCCGCCTTGTCGTCGGGCGCGCGCACGCGCCAGCGCAGCTTCGACGGCCGCGCGCTTGGCGTCGAGCTGCTGTGGCTCGGTGATTTTGGTCAGCTCGGCCAAGTTGGCCAGCTTGTGCTCGGCCTTGGCCTGCAGCGCCTGGTCATGTTCAGCTTTGGCTCTTTGGCGGCGCGCCAAAGTGAAGGTGTAGCGCTGACGGGCGTCATCGGCTTTCGATTGCGGCCACGCGGCCCAGCCTGTGGGGGCGGGCTCTGGGTGCACATTGACCAGCGAGATGCAATCAACTGGGCAGGCAGGGATGCACAGCTCGCAGCCCGTGCATTGGTTTTCAATGACGGTGTGCATGTGCTTGTTGGTGCCGATGATGCAGTCCACCGGGCAGGCTTTGACGCACAAGGTGCAGCCAATGCACCAGGCCTCGTCGATCACAGCCAATTTGAGCGGGCCCTCTGCGCCATGCTCGGCACTGAGAGGGCCCTCCGGTAAACCGGTCAGGGCGGCGAGTCGGCGAATGCCCTCGGCGCCACCCGGAGGGCATTGGTTGATGCCGGCTCGCCCCGACGCAATGGCGCCCGCATAGCTGGCGCAGTCGGGAAAGCCGCAGCGCGTGCACTGCGTCTGCGGCAAAAGGGCATTGATCTGGTCGGCATCCATGGTGGCGCCGCAGTCTACATGCCCCGCTTATTTTTTCTTGTTGTGGGCCAGGATGAAAGCGCGAATCTCGGGATAAGCGTGTTCGCGCCAGCGTCGGCCAGCAAAGATGCCGTAGTGGCCCGCGCCAACCACGTCGTATTGCTTGCGACGTGCCTTGGGGATCCCGGCGCAGAGGTCTTGCGCCGAGTGGGTTTGCCCCGCACCAGAGATGTCGTCCAGCTCGCCTTCCACGGTCAACAAAGCGGTGGTTTTGATGTCTTGGGGCTGAACCAGCTCGGGCACACCCTCTGGGTTGCGCACCTCCCAAGTCCCGTTGACCAAGGCGAAGTCCTGGAACACCGTTTTGATCGTGTCGAGGTAGTACTCGGCCGGCATGTCGAGCACGGCGTTGTACTCGTCGTAGAACTCGCGGTGCGACTCTGCGCTGTCGTCATCGCCTCGCACCAAGTCCAGGAAGTAGTCGTAGTGCGAAGTGGCGTGGCGGTCAGGGTTCATGGCCACGAACCCTGTGTGCTGCAAGAAGCCTGGGTAAACGCGGCGCCCGGCGCCAGCATAGTTTTCTGGCACGCGGTAGATCACGTTGCTCTCAAACCATTCGTACGACTTGTTCATCGCCAGGTTGTTGACCGCTGTGGGCGACTTGCGCGCATCGATGGGGCCGCCCATCATGGTCATGGTGCGCGGGGTGGCTTCGCCACGGCTGGCCATCAACGAGACAGCAGCCAAAACGGGCACCGTGGGTTGGCACACCGAGATCACGTGCACATCGGGCCCGACCGTCCGAATGAAGTCTTGCACGTAGTTGACGTAGTCATCGAGGTGGAACGCGCCTTCGCTGGTGGGCACCATGCGGGCATCGATCCAGTCGGTGATGTAGACCTTGTGGTCTTGCAGCAGGGTGCGAACGGTGTCGCGCAGCAGGGTCGAGTGGTGACCGGACAAGGGCGCCACCACCAGCACCGAGGGCTGGTCGCGCATCTTGTTGAGCATCACTGCGTCGTCGGTGAAGCGCTTGAAGCGCAGCAAACGGCAGAAAGGCTTGGCTTCCACCACTTGTTCTTGAATGACCACTTCAACGCCGTCAACGGTGACTTTGTTGATGTTGAATTCGGGCTTTTCGTACTCTTTGGTCAGGCGATGGACCAGGTCAAAACCGGCGGAGACACGCGGCGCAGAAGGCATCTGCGCGAAAAAAGACAGGGGATTGCTGTAGAGCTTGGACGCAGCACTGGCGAACTCTGAAAACGGGCTGATCCAGGCGCGGTTGGCTTCGTAGATCTGGTAGAGCATGTCGGGACCTTTGGTCGTGTACAACGGAATCACATGGGGTATTGCCCACCATGGTGCACTGCAGCATAGTGGGTTTGGGTGATCTTGGCACTTGCTGCAGACCCGCAAGGGGCTCATCAGGGGGGCGATCGCCGTGCATTTTGGGTAAAACAGGCTGGTGCCTTCTGTGGCGCTGGGGTATGTTCGCCAAAAACGTCAGGAGCAGCCATGCCGACCCTCCGCAGATCGAACGCCACGCAGCATCTCAAGGCGCCGTCGCTGCCGGGACACCGCCGCTGGCCGATTTGGGTGGGCTCGATGCTTCTCGCCACGGGTGTGCATGCGGCTGCCGACAGCTACCTCAAGGGCTCTTTTGGGCCAGTCGCGTCGTGGCCATTGATTCCGATCCATGTGGCCTTGTTGCCCGACGGTCGGGTGCTCAGTTACGGCACCGATGCCAAGGGCAACCAGACTGGGCAGTTCATTTATGACGTGTGGGACCCCACCCGTGGCACTGCGGCTGCCTCTCACCTGACCTTGCCCAACACCACAGGCACCGACACTTTCTGCAGCGGACAGGTGGTTTTGCCCGCCAGCGGTGCGGTGTTGCTGACCGGCGGCGACAAAACCATCAACGGCACCCGCAATTTCTCGGTCAACGATGTCAACTTGTTTGACTACGCGCGCACCGCTTTGTATTCGGCGGGGCAGCCCATGGCCAACTTGCGCTGGTACCCGTCGGTGCTTACCACCGCCCGTGGCGAGGTGCTGGTGATGGGCGGGCGCTCGGCCCCAGACGCTTTTGTACCGACCCCGGAGGTCTACACGGAAGGCGTGGGTTGGCGCAGCCTGGGCGCAGCATCCAGCGACGATGCGTATGGCACCCGAAATTGGAGTTACCCACGCGGCTGGGTGGCCCCCAGCGGCAAGGTGTTCATCGCCACCATCTGGGGCGGCACCTATTTCTTGTCTCCGGAGGGCGCAGGCCAGTTGACCCAAACGCGCTTGACGCTGCCAGAAGGCAGTGTCTATTTGCCCAGCGTCATGTACCGGCCCGGGAAGATTTTGGCCCTGCGCAAGCTGAACAAGGCTTTGAGCATCGACCTCAATGGCATCAGCCCCGTGGCCAGATCCGTGACCGGCGTTGGCCAAGACCGTTACCACGCGTCGGCCACCGTGATGGCCGATGGCAAGGTCTTTGTCCAGGGCGGCTCGTTCATCGACAACGTGGCCAATGGTGTGGCCTACACCGCCAAAATCTGGAACCCGGACACCAGCGCCTGGAGCACGGCCGCCACGGCGACGAAGATGCGTCTGTATCACTCGGTCAGCTTGTTGCTCCCCGATGCCACGGTGCTGACAGCGGGCGGCGGTGCGCCGGGCCCGCAAACCAACCTCAACGCCGAGATCTTCACACCGCCCTATCTCTACAACCCGACAATGGCGGGCACGTTGGCGACCCGGCCCATCATCATGGCCGCACCGAGCACCATGACTTGGGGCGGCGTTGCCTCGGTGACGACCAACGTGACTGGCATCAGCAAGGTCGCTTTGGTGAAAACCGGATCGGCCACCCACACGCTGGATTTTGATCAACGCTATGTGCCTCTGACCTACACCTCGACAGGGACTTTGCTCAGCGTGAACTTGCCTGCCAGCCCCAACGTAGCGCCGCCAGGCTTTTACATGCTGTTCGTGTTCAACAGCGCGGGCGTGCCCTCGGTGGCCAAGATCGTCAGACTGGGTTGACCTGGTCTTGATGCGCCATGAAAAAGGGCCCCAGTGGGGCCCTTTGGCTTGAAGGGATGCGCCCGTGCAGGCGCTGCCGCCATCAAGCGGCTTTGCGCTTGGCCACGCGACGGGCGACCAAAGGCAAGCCCAAGCCCACCAAAGCCATCCAGACGGTGCTGGCTTCTGGCACGGCGGTGATGTTGTCGATGGCGACCACGTTGGCGGAGCCGGTCAGGTCAAACGACTGGGCGACGCCAGCGAAGTTGAAGGTCGCCGCGCTCCAGGCTTCGTAGCTGGGCGAGTTGGCGCTCAGATCGAAGGTGCCCAGCAAGGTGCCTGTGCCATTGAGGCCAGAGTAGGCCTTGATCGCACCCAGCACATCGCTGGGGCTGGCGTAGAAAAAGCTCAGGGTGTTGACCACGCCAGCCGCCACGTTCATGTACGAGGTGGTGTTGATGGTGCCATCGAGCTGGGCGAACGCCACGCCCATCGAGGTGGGGGCATTGGCGTAGTAGTCGCCATTGGGCAAGGTGCCCAGGCCGTCGTTGTTGGACAGACCAATCACGTTGGTGAAGCTCACGCCCAGGTCGGCATAAGTGTTGTCAACCGTGGTGCCGTAGGCCCAGCTTTTTTCAAAGTCAACCACGAAGCCCGAAGTGGCTGCGAAGGCTGGGGCGGCGGCAAATAAGGCCAGGGACAAGGCCGGGATCAGTTTCTTCATCGGGAACTCCTAAGGTGTCTTTGCGGGTCTCAACTGCGTGGCCACCGTGCGCTTGGCTGGTGGCAGATGTGGAACGCGGTGATTCTGTGCAGCAGGTCGCGACAGGCGTGTGACGGCCATGGCCCTTGTGCTGAGCCGTTTGCACCCGCTGGGCAAATCGGACCATGCGCGCTGCGACAGCGTCACGCCAGGGTCACTGACGCTGCGTAACCTGCCGTCACCAGCTGGAAGGGGAGGGGTGTTTGCGCCCCATGTCCACCCATTCGATGCCACTGGATCAACGGGCGCCTGGCCCCCACAAGACGATCTTTTTTGGAGTAACAGAGCATGGCATTCAAGTTCAACAAGAGCCAGGTCGCCCTGGCCGTGGTCGCCGTGATCGGCACCACCACTTTGGCAGTGACCCCCACCGTCGCCACGGCCGCCAAGGCCACGGGTCAATATGTGGCCGGTGACTTCCACAACCACACCACATGCTCGGATGGCTCCATCTCGATGCAGAAGCTGGTCAAGAAGGTCACCGAGAAGACCTCTGGCAGCTGGGGCCTTGATTGGTTCGTGCAGGCCGGCCACGGCGGCAACGGCAACCGCAACTGCACCTTGGTGGAAGACGCGACCTTGGACACGCCCGCATACCCCTTTGTTTCGGGCCAAGGCCCCACAACCACGTGGGCCAACAGCATCGGCGCTGCCAACATCAAGGGTGTTGGCGGTGGCGTGGGTGGCAACGGCAACATGTGGCGTTGGCAGTCTCTGCAAGAATTCCAATACCCCCTGATCGAGTACCTCAGCGCGCAAAAGAATGTGCCTTTGTTTTTGGGCCTGGAATCGGTGGTGGCCGGTCACGAACACGCGTCGATGTCGGTGATCACGGGTCAGATGCCTGTGTCCTTGGACAGCGCTGTGTTGCCCACCACGCCTGGCTACACCGCCTTGGGCAATGCCAACGCCCTGGCCCAATGGAGCTACTGCTTTGACCGTGGCGACACCGACACCAGCCGCGGCAACACGACCGGCAGCACCACCGGCAACAACTGGAACTGCTCGGTCACCGGCAGCCTCAACGCCAACGACCCCAGCTGGAATGCAACCGCCCAAAAGCTGATTCCCTCGGGCAGCGGCGTGGGCAGTGGCGTGGGCACCAAGGGCCACAACAAGACCTTGGAGGCCTTGAAGTGGATGGCTGAAAACCACGCCACCGGCAGCTACTACGTGCCGGCTCACTTGGAGCGTGCGGGTCCCTTCGATGCCGATGGCAACCAAGGCTTTAACGTCGAGCACCTGCGTAACTTCAATAACACCGCGCCCAATGTGGCGTTTGGCTTTGAAACGCAGCCAGGTCACGGTGCTTCTGCCAACCGCGGCGAATACCAAATCTCGCGCAACACCTTTGCCAGCGGTGCCAAGGTTGACTCGGTCGGCGGCACGACATACGGTGGCACGGGCGTCTACGGCGCTGTGGTCGGCGGTGTGTGGGATGCCTTGTTGGGCGAAGGCCGCAACTTCTGGTTCTTTGCGAGCTCCGACTGGCACAACCGTGGCCAATTTGGCCCGGATGACCGCCGCTCGACGCAAGACTTCCAGCCTGGTGAGTACCAACGCAACTACACGATGGTGCGCAACGGTGCCGACAAGCTGCGTCCACAAACCATCGTTGACGGTCTGCGCACCGGCAATAACTTCGCGAGCAGCGGTCAGCTGATCGATCGCCTGGCGTTCGTGGCTTGTGCTTCGTACACCGGCCCTGGCGCACGTTCGAACGCTTATGTCGAGTCCTTGGCCGTGGCTGCTGCCACCAACAAGACCGACATCACCGCCGCCAATTGCGCCACCATGGGCGAAAAGCTGGTCGTGCGTCCCGGCGCCGAGATCGTCGTTTCGGTGGTGGTGCGTGATCCTGCGGGCACCAACAACGCGCCTTACAGCTTCAACAACCCATCGCTGGCCCAGATCGGTGTCAACCAGCCCATCAACGCGCCCGTGCTGGACCACATCGACCTGATCCGCGGCATGGTGTCTGGCTACCGCACACCCGGTGCGACCGACTACGCCGGTGAATGGCCACGCAACACCGCATGGCTCAAGACCGACGGCACCACCGCAGACCTGTCTGTGGTGCCTGCTGCAGCCAAGAACACCACCGCGGCTTTGCTCAAGACCTTCAGCGGCAGCGCGCCTTCGCCTTGGTCGACCGTCACCTCCAGCGTGGACGGTACGCCCTTCTTGAAGATGACTTACCGCATCCCCGCGGTAGCGGCTTCTCAGTATGTGCGTCTGCGCGGCACCAACATGCCTGCAGCCGTGCCTTACGAGACCGATGCCAGCGGCAACCCTTTGTCTGACGTGTACACCAACGCCAGCACCACCAGCATGTTGCGCATTCCTTGCACGACCGTGGGCACCAACGTGCCAAGCGCCTCGGATGTCTGGACCAGCGCTTCTGGCGCGATCAATGGTTGCCCTGCGCACCTGCCCGTGGTTGGTGGTCAAAAGATGGTGGCTTACGACGTGGCCGCTTGGTCTGACCTGTGGTTCTACAGCAACCCGATCTACGTTGAGGTCGCTGGTTCGACCGTGGTGGCTGGCGTCAAGTAATCGCAGCCTTTCACGCACCTGAGAGACACCGCGCGCTGTTTGGCGCGGTGTCTTTTTCGCGTTTTTCAGCAGGAGTTGTTCACATGCAAGATGTCATCTCTCGGCGTCGTTTGATGCAGTCGGGCGTGGCCCTGGTGGCCTCGGCCATGTGGCCCACGGCACGCGCTTGCGAGTTCTTCGCCAGCACTTTGCGCGTCACGCACCCATGGACACGGGTCACGCCACAAGATGCGTCATTTGCGATCGTCAACATGAAGATCGACATGGTGACCCAGTCGGATCGCCTGATTGGCGTGGAGACCCCAGTGGCGACAGGAGCCTACATCGTGGATGCGCACGCCCAGACCAGTGCGGGCCTGAGTCTGCCTATTCCCAAGGGACACGACACCTTGCTGGGCGAAAAGGCCTTGCAGTTGCGCTTGACAGGCCTGACGCAGCCATTGCTGATGGCGCGCAGCTACCCCATGCGCCTGATTTTTGAGAAGGGCGGTGTGCTCGAGGCCGAGCTCAACGTCGACTACAACGCCAACGATTGAATCGCACACCATGTCCGCATCTTTGTCATCGACCGTGCCAAACGCCTCCGAGCCTTCCCGCAGCACCTCATCGTGGCCCGCCTGGCTGCGCGAACCGCTGTTGCACTTCATCGTGCTGGGCGGGCTCTTGTTCGCCATCGATCACCACTTCATCAGCCAGGCCGACGACCCGCGCACCATCGTGATGGGCGCCGAGGTCGACAAGGAGGCCCGCGACGTCTTCAAGGCATCTCGCGGCCGTGACCCCAACGCGCAAGAGCTCAAAGCCTTGCGCCAAGTCTGGCTCGACAACGAGGTGCTGTACCGCGAGGGCCTGGCTTTGCAGGTCGACAAGGGCGACACGGCCATCCGCGAGCGCGTCATCTTCAAAGCGCTCAGCGTGGTCGACGCCAACACCAAGTTGCCCGCGGTGAACGACGAGGTGCTGCGCAAGTGGTTTGACAGCCACCGCGTCAAATACGACGACCCGGCACGCTACGACTTCCAAGAAGCCGTGCTGTCGGGCGACAACAGCGAGGCCGGCGTGCGCGCCTTCGTTGCGGCTTTGAACGCCGGCACCCCCGGTGACGCCAACGCCGGCTTGCGCGTCTTCAAAGGCCGCCCCTTGTCCAACGTGGTGCAAAGCTACGGTGCCGATTTCGCCAAAGCCCTCGAGGCGGCGCCTGCACAAGAGTGGCGTGCCTACAAGACCCGCGAAGGCTGGCGCGCCATCCGCGTCGACACCATCACGCAGCCCAAGCCCGCCAGCTTTGAGGCACTGCGTGGCGTGGTTTTGCAAGATTGGACCGACGCGACCCTGTCTGAGCAACGCAGTGCGGCCGTGGCCACGCTGGCCAAGAAGTACCGCATCCGTGTGGAAGGACCCGCCCAATGAAGCGCCTTTGCTTGCTGTTGTGGGCGATGGTGGCGTGGCTGCCCATCGCGTCAGCACATGAAATGAGCATGGCCGAGATGCAGGTGCGCGAACTGGCCCGTGGTGAGTTCATGTGGCAATGGACCGCCACTGAAAAACGCGCGGCCGCTGAAGTGCTCACCCCCGTGTGGCCTCAGGGCTGCCAGGCCGAAGGCAACGTCTTGCATTGCGGCCCCGATGGCATGCGCGGTGAGCTGTCGGTGCAGGGCGTGGGCAAGGACTACTCAGCGGCTCTGATCACGGTGTATTGGCTGGACGGACAGTTCCGCGTCTACACGGTCACGGCAGGGCAGCCCACCGTGCATCTCTATGGTGCTGCCGACGACCAACGCGGCATGGGCGAGATTGCTTATGCCTACACGGTACTGGGCGTTGAGCACATCCTCAGTGGGGTAGACCACCTCTTGTTCGTCATTGGGTTGCTCTTTTTGGTGGGCTTTGAGCGCAAGCTGTTGTGGACCATCACGGCCTTCACCGCAGCGCACAGCCTCACGCTGGCCTCCAGCGCGCTGGGCTGGCTCACCTTGCGCTCGCCGCCCGTTGAAGCGGCCATCGCGTTGTCGATCGTGCTGGTGGTGGTCGAGTCATTGCACCGTCAACAAACCTTGTCGCGCCGTTGGCCTGCCTTGGTGGCCTTTTTGTTCGGGCTGGTGCATGGACTGGGCTTTGCCGGGGCCTTGAAGGAAATCGGTTTGCCCGAGAACCACATGCTGGTCGCTTTGTTGACCTTCAATGTGGGCGTTGAATTGGGGCAGTTGATGACCGTGGCTGCGGCGTGGACGGTGTGGCGCCTTGTGTCACGCTGGCCTGCTATGAACATGGCCCGCACGGCGGTCTTGTATGGCATGGGCACGGTGGCCTCGTTTTGGGCCTGGTCACGCGTGGTCGCGATCTTTGCTTGATGGATTTTGGAAAGTTGATGATGGACGAAATCACGGGGCTGTTTCCGACGCCCTTCATGCGCTCGCCCGGCGCCTTGCCACCGGCCTTGGTGGGCGGCCTGGTGCAGCACTTCTCGGGCGTGGCCTTGCAGCACAACAATGCCTCTGAGCAGCTGTCGCACACCCAAATGCTTCGCCCCAGCGACAGCCCTTTGTTGGTCGAAGCGGCCGCCCTGATCACCCCCAAGCTCAGCGAGTTTGGTGCGCTCTTGTTTGGTGAGCGCATGGGCTGGGCCATCAAAGAGATGTGGGTCAATGTGCTGGACACCGGCGGTCGCCAGGCCATGCACAACCACGCCAACAGCTTCATCTCGGGCGTGGTCTACCTCACGACGACGCACGCGTCTTCCCGCACGGTGTTCATGAAGTCGCCCGGCGGCACCGACTTCGCTTTCAAGAACGACCACGCAGGTGTGGTGACCGGCGCTTTCAACGCTGAGAAGTGGGTCAGCCCCATGCCTGAGCCGGGTGACCTGGCCTTGTTCCCGAGCTACTTGATGCACGCGGTGCCACCCAATGAGGGCGAGCGGCGCATTTCGCTGGCCTTCAATGCGATCCCGGCACGGCTGGACTCATGGGGCTATGCCGTCCAGTTCAGTGCTTGATCGCACCGTGACCCGGTTCCCCTGGCCACACCAGGCGTCCTTGCTGCTCATGGTGGCCTCGGGCTTTGCTGGCCTGGGCTACCAAATGGTGTGGACGCAGCAATGCGGGCTTTGGCTGGGCCATGAGTCGGCGGCCGTGCTCGCCGTGGTGGCGGCTTTTTTCGGTGGACTGGGCCTGGGCGCAGGGTGCTTGGGCTCTGGCTTGGCACGCAGCCGCCATCCGTGGCGCGCCTATGTGGCTTGTGAGTTGCTGATCGCAGTCTGGGCCGCGGTGCTGGTGTGGGGCATGCCTGCCGCCAGCGAAGCCTTGCTCAGCTTGACGGGCGCGCAGTCGCCTGCGTGGTGGCAATGGGGCGTGGCCTTTGTCGGCACGTTCGCGTTGCTTTTGCCCGCTACGGCGGCCATGGGCGCCACCTTGCCCATCATGGAGAGCGTGATGGCCCAGCGCGAGGTGGCGGGTCAGCCCATGCCGGCGCGCTCGATCGCTGCGCACTACGCCAGCAACACCTTGGGCGCGGTGCTGGGCGTCTTGGTCTGCACCTTCTGGTGGGTGCCCGAGCTGGGCTTGGTGCGCACCAGTGCCGTTTGCATGGCCTTGAATGTGGGCTGTGCTTGGATCGCTTGGCAGGTGTTGCCGCGCCCATCCGACGCATCCGAGTCAAGCCAAGTCGTCACGGCACCTCTTGCTGCGCTGCAGGCGGATCCCAGCGCGCGTCGCCATCTGCTGTGGCAGCTTGCCTTGACGGGCTTCCTGGGCATTGGCCATGAGGTGCTGGTGGTGCGCGTGCTCAGCCAAGTCACCGAAGACACGGTCTACACCTTCGCCTTGCTCTTGGCCATCTATCTGGTCGGTACGGCCTTGGGGGCCGCGCTTTACCAAGGCGTTTGGCGACACCGGTCCGATCAGGCCCAATTGGGCCGCACGCTGTTTTGCGCCTTGGCGTTCTCATGCTTGCTGGGCACAGTCAGTTTGTGGGTGGCAGACACGGTTCATGCGGCTTGGCTCCAGGCCTGGGGTGTGAGCGTGCGCAGCGCGCTCTCGGCCGAGGCGGTACTGGCCATGCTCGCCTTTGGCTTGCCGACGGTGTGCATGGGCGCTTTGTTCAGCCACCTCAGTGCGCG
>JAVLFO010000522.1:0-1561 GCA_046052805.1 Aquabacterium sp.
CGGCCCGGCTAGACTGCAGAAGATGAACAGCCCCGCCCCGCGCAACTCAGTCCCGTACGGCTACTTTGCCGCCTTGTCCACCGTGGTGATCTGGGCCGGCTTCATTTTGATCTCACGGCTGGGCGGCAAAACCGGCTTGACCGGGTGGGACATCGTGGCCTTGCGGCTGGGCACGGCAGCCGTGTTTTTGCTGCCGTTCTCGCTCAACTTGCCCGCGGGTACCTGGCGCAATCCCAAGCTGTGGACCATGGCACTGCTGGGTGGCCTGCTGTTTCTGGTGCTGGTGTATTCGGGCTTCAAGCGGGCACCTGCCGCACACGGGGGCATCTTGCTGCCGGGCATGCAGCCCTTCTTGGTCACGGCGCTGGCGTGGGTGCTGATGGGCTCCAAGCCCTCGCGTGCCCGCCTGCTGGGCCTGATCCCGATTGCCGCAGGTGTGGCCTGCGTGGCCATGCCACAGTTGATCGGCGCCCATGAGGGGCCCAGCACCTGGACTGGCGACGCCCTGCTGCTGGGCGCGTCCATCGCCTGGGCAGCCTACAGCGTGCTGGTCAAGAAGTGGGCGGTTGACCCCTGGTTGCTCACGCGCTTTGTGGCGCTGGCCTCGGCCTTGGTCTACCTACCGGTCTACCTTGTGCTGCTGCCCAAGGGGCTCGATCAGGTGCCCATGTCGATGTTGGTGCTGCAAGGCCTTTACCAAGGGCTCGGGCCCACGATCATTGCCATGTTGCTGTTCTTGCGGGCCGTGGCCATTTTGGGTGCAGAGCGTACGGGTGCCTTGGTGGCACTGGTGCCAGTGATGGCCGGCCTGGGCGCGGTGCCCCTGCTCAACGAAGCCCTCACGCCCTGGCTGGTGGCGGGCTTGGTGCTGGTCTCCGGCGGTGCATTCGTGTCAGCCAGACTCAAGTGAAGTCTGGCTTCGATCAAGGCATCACAAGCCCAGTTGCTTGCCGATGATCTCGTTCATGATTTCGTGCGTGCCGCCGCCAATCGACAAGATGCGGTTGTCGCGGTACAGGCGCTCGACCACCGACTCGCGCATGTAGCCCATGCCGCCAAAGATCTGCACGGCCTCGTAGGTCACGAAGTCGGCCACATCGGTGGCGAAGTTCTTGGCCATCGACACCTCTTTGACGATGTTCTGCCCGGCGTCCATGCGGGCAGCGCAGCGGTAGGCGTACTCGCGGGCCACGTCCACACGCGTGGCCATCTCGGCCAGCTTGTGCCGAATGACCTGGTGCTTGGACAGCGGCTTGCCAAAGGTGACGCGGTCTTTGACGTAGTCCAGGCAAGCTTCCAGCGCCAACTGTGCCGTCATGTAGGCCATCACGGCCAGCGACAGGCGCTCGGCCTGGAAGTTCATCATGATCAGCATGAAGCCGGCGTTTTCAGGGCCGACCAGGTTGCCCACTGGCACGCGGCAGTCTTCAAAAAACAGCTCGGCCGTGTCGGACGCCCACCAGCCCATCTTTTGCAAATTGCGACCCACGCTGAAGCCGGGCGTGCCCTTGTCGATCAACAACAGCGACACGCCCGCGTAGCCCTCGCCGCCGGTGCGCAC
>JAVLFO010000523.1:0-6709 GCA_046052805.1 Aquabacterium sp.
CGCTGGTCCTGCTGTGATGGAACACGTTCAACCCGTTACGAGCGAACACATGACCAAAGTTTCTGGGATTCGAATGAAACGCGCAGCCACCGACAGGGCGCCTGCGTCGGCTCTGAATCAAACCCACGGCGCGTGGGGCAAGGTTGCCGCCTGGGCGGCCCTGCTGGCAACTCAAGCCAGCTGGGCGGTCAATGACCTGCCTGGCGGCCCGGCTGTGCATCAGCTCGACCTGCATCCGCCTGTGACACGCATTGCGTCTGAGCAGCAAAGCCTCCACTACATGATGCTCTACATCTGTGTGGCGATCTTTGTGCTCGTGTTCGGTGTGATGTTCTATTCGATCTTCAAGCACCGCAAGTCCAAAGGCCACAAGTCAGCCGATTTTCACGAGTCCACGACCGTTGAAATCATCTGGACGATCATCCCCTTCATCATCGTCATCGGCATGGCCCTGCCCGCCACGAAGGTGGTGGTTGCCCAAAAAGACACCACCAACGCCGACCTGACCATCAAGGTCACCGGTCAGCAGTGGAAATGGGGCTACGACTACATCAAGGGCGATGGCGAGGGCATCCATTTCATCTCGACGCTCGATGCCTCGCAGCGCGCCTTGTCTGACGCAGGTACCCCGCAAGGCGACAACTACCTCCTCAAGGTCGATAAGCCGATGGTCGTGCCCGTTGACCGCAAAGTGCGTCTGATCACCACCGCCAACGACGTGATTCACTCCTTCATGGTCCCAGCCTTTGGCATCAAGCAAGACGCCATTCCTGGTTTCGTGCGCGACACCTGGTTCCGCGCGGAAAAGGTGGGTGACTACTACGGCCAGTGCGTCGAGCTGTGCGGCAAAGAACACGCGTACATGCCCATCCACGTCAAGGTCGTGTCAGCCGAAGACTATGCCAAGTGGGTCGGTGAGCGCCAAAAGGAAATGCAGGCCATGGCCGACGACCCCAGCAAGGTCTGGACGCAAGAAGACCTGATCGCCCGTGGACAAAAAGTCTACGACGCCAACTGCGCGGCCTGCCACCAGGCCAATGGCAAGGGTGGTGGCGCGATCAAGGCGCTGGATGGATCGCCCAAGGTGCTGAGCGATGACAA
The DNA here is from genome assembly GCA_046052805.1 of Aquabacterium sp. Classification (GTDB taxonomy): domain Bacteria; phylum Pseudomonadota; class Gammaproteobacteria; order Burkholderiales; family Burkholderiaceae_C; genus Aquabacterium. The sequence goes on from JAVLFO010000523.1 coordinate 1,102, forward strand.
GGCGGTACAGATCCACGTCTTGCTCAACGGCCAGAACAACATCATGCCGTCGTGGAAGCAGCTCTCTGACACGGAGATCGCCTCTGTGATCACCTTCACCAAGAACCACTGGTCCAACAAGACGGGTCAAACCGTCCAGCCCGCAGAAGTGCTGGCCGCCCGTAAGTGACCCCGGCGCAAGCCCGACAGGACCCGGAAAGGAAACCCCATGAGTGCAGTGCTTGACCACGGCGGACACGAACACGCCCACGACGACCATGGCCACCCCCACGGTTGGCAACGCTGGGTTTATGCCACCAACCACAAAGACATCGGCACCCTGTACCTGCTGTTTGCGCTGACCATGCTCATGATCGGCGGTGTGCTGGCGCTCGGCATCCGCGCGGAGCTGTTCAAGCCCGGTTTGCAGATACTGAACCCAGAGCTGTTCAACCAGTTCACCACCATGCACGGCATCATCATGGTGTTCGGCGCGATCATGCCGGCTTTTGTGGGCCTGGCCAACTGGATGTTGCCGCTGCAAATTGGCGCATCTGACATGGCCTTTGCGCGCATGAACAACTTCAGCTTCTGGCTGATGATTCCTGCAGCCATCACCCTGGTCGCGTCCTTCTTCATGCCCGGTGGCGCGCCTGCGGCGGGCTGGACCTTGTATGCACCTTTGACGCTGCAAATGGGTCCCTCGATGGACGCAGGCATTTTCGCCATGCACTTGCTGGGCGCAAGCTCGGTCATGGGCTCGATCAACATCATCGTGACCATCTTGAACATGCGTGCCCCTGGCATGACCTTGATGAAGATGCCGATGTTTGCTTGGACTTGGCTGATCACCGCCTACCTGCTGATCGCTGTGATGCCTGTGTTGGCTGGCGCCATTACCATGACGCTGACCGATCGCCATTTCGGCACCAGCTTCTTCAACCCGGCCGGTGGTGGTGATCCGGTCATGTACCAGCACATCTTCTGGTTCTTCGGTCACCCCGAGGTTTACATCATGATCTTGCCGGCCTTCGGCATCATCAGCCAGATCGTGCCGGCGTTTGCCCGCAAGCAACTGTTCGGCTATGCCTCGATGGTCTACGCAACGGCCTCCATCGCCATTCTGAGTTTCATCGTGTGGGCGCACCACATGTTCGCCACCGGCATGCCGGTCACGGGGCAGCTGTTCTTCATGTACGCCCCGATGCTGATCTCGGTGCCCACGGGTGTGAAGGTCTTCAACTGGGTTGCCACCATGTGGCGCGGCTCTATGAGCTTTGAAAGCCCGATGCTGTGGGCCGTTGGCTTCATCTTTGTGTTCACGATGGGGGGCTTCACAGGCTTGATCTTGTCGGTGGCACCCATCGACATCCAGCTTCAGGACACCTACTACGTGGTGGCGCACTTTCACTATGTGCTGGTGGCGGGCTCGCTGTTTGCCTTGTTTGCGTCCTTCTACTACTGGGCGCCCAAGTGGACCGGTGTGATGATCCCGGAGTGGAAAGGCAAGCTGCATTTCTGGTGGTCGCTGATCGCGTTCAACGTGACCTTCTTCCCGATGCACTTCTTGGGCTTGGCTGGCATGCCTCGCCGGTATGCCGACTACCCCATGCAGTTCGCAGACTTCAACGCGATTGCATCGGTCGGGTCCTTCTTCTTTGGGTTTGCGCAGGTGTTCTTCATCTTCGTGGTGCTGATCCCCGCGATGCGCGGTAAGGGCCAGCCAGCGCCGGCCAAGCCTTGGGATGGTGCCGAAGGTCTGGAGTGGGAGGTGCCTTCACCCGCACCATTCCACACCTTCGAGACGCCTCCCAAATTGAACGAAGCCGCCACGCGCATCGTTGCCTGAAGCCGCTGAGCCCATTGGAGTCACACCATGAACCAGTCACCTAAGCCGCAGTCAGACTTGCGTTCGCGCAACTTGCGAATGGCCTTGATTTTGGCGTCGGTTGCGGCGACCTTCTTCGTCGGGTTCGTGGCCAAGATGGTCATGCTGCCTCACCACTGAGTCGCACCGAGAGCCCACCATGAGTTCAACTCCATCAGGGCGTACTGCCAGCGTCATGCGTGCATTGGCGCTCCACCGCGCCAACGTGGACATGGTGGGTAAGCTCTTGGTGGTCACCGCCTTGATGTTTGGTTTTGGCTACGCGATGGTGCCCATGTACAAGCACATCTGTGCGGCACTCGGCATCAACGTGTTGTCCTTGACCGAGCAGCAAACGCCTGGGGCGCTGGCCAGCAGCAAGGTCAATACCCAGGTCGACATGAGCCGCACCGTGTCCGTTGAGTTCGATGCCAATGCGCGTGGGCCTTGGGACTTCAAGCCCGATGCGCGCACGATGCGTGTTCATCCCGGTGAGGTGATCACCGTGGTTTACGAATTTCGCAATCGCCAGGACCGTGTCATGACGGCCCAGGCCATTCCCAGCTACGCACCCAAGCAGGCCACGGCCTACTTCAACAAGCTGGAGTGCTTTTGTTTCAGTGAGCACACGCTCCAGCCGGGTGAGAGCAAGCGCTGGCCCGTCGTGTTTGTGATCGATCCCAAGTTGCCCAAAGACGTTGCCACCATCACCTTGTCGTACACCTTCTTCGAAGTGGGTGGCAAGGTGCCCGTGGCACCCGGAGGCTCTGTGTGAGCAAGGACCTGCGCGATGCCGCTCAGCGCCAAGGGTCTTTCTGGCAGACGCTCAAAGCGGTGGGGTGGTCTTTCTTTGGTGTGCGCAAGTCATCGGGCTACGCACAGGACGTGGCCAAGATCAACCCGATCCACGTGATCGTGGCGGGGGTGTTGGCTGCGGTGGTGTTCGTTACGGGCTTGGTGCTGCTGGTGAATTGGGTCATCAGCAGTGGCGTAGCCCAATGAAGGTGGTGTTTTGTGGTCAGGCCTGGTGCCTGGCTTGGAAAGGTCTCAGGAGCACAACATGTCGACTGCAGTGAGCAAGGGCCATGCGCCGTATTACTTTGTACCGGGGCCGTCGAGGCACCCGGTCATGGCTGCCATCGGGCTTTTCTTCGTCATCTTGGGCGCTGGCCAGTGGGTCAACGACGTGAGTTGGGGCCCCTACTGCCTCCTCCTGGGGTTGGTGTGGTGGGGCTCGGTCCTGGCTCAGTGGTTTGGCCAAGCGATCGCCGAGAGCGAAAGTGGCCTTTACGGCGATCGCATCGATGCGTCCTTCCGTTGGAGCATGGCCTGGTTCATCTTCTCTGAGGTGATGTTCTTTGGGTCTTTTTTTGGGGCTTTGTATTGGGCCCGTTTGCACGCCTTGCCCAACCTGGCCAGCCTCGACAACGCCTTGCTATGGCCTGACTTCAAAGCCATCTGGCCGTCTGAGGTGGCCGGCGCGACCGCCTCGCCTGCCGGCACGGTCGAGCCGTTCCGCACCATGGGCCCATGGCCCATCCCAACGATTAACACGGGTTTGTTGTTGACGTCGGGCGTGACCCTCACCATTGCCCACCACGCTTTGCGCGAGAACCTGCGCGGCAAGACGATTTTCTTCATGTGGCTCACGGTGTTGCTGGGCGTGACCTTTTTGGGTCTGCAAGGCTTCGAGTACTACGAGGCTTACCACCATTACAACCTCAAGTTGTCCTCGGGCATTTACGGCTCCACCTTCTTCATGCTGACCGGTTTTCACGGCATGCATGTGTTTGTGGGCATGTTGATGCTGCTCTTCATCACCCTGCGCCTGCAAAAAGGTCACTTCACACCTGAGAAGCACTTTGGCTTCGAGGGTGCCGCTTGGTATTGGCACTTTGTCGACGTGGTTTGGCTGGGCCTGTACCTGGTCGTCTACTGGACTTGATGACGAAGCGGCAATCCAGCCGCTGGTGCGTACCCCGACAAACGAGCAAGGCGCCCATGAGGCGCCTTGTTTTTGATGGGGGTCAGCGGTTTGGCTCAGCGGCCCAGGGGAACACCCGTCGGGTGGATCCACCCCATCTTGTAGCTGATCAGGACGAACACAAACAAGGCCACCGACAGCCCCACACGCAGGGCCAAGGCGTTGACCATGCGGTTGCTTTTGGCCTCACCGTTTCGGCCGTCTTTGAGCATGGCACGGCCGGCCAGCGCCAGAGACGCGACAATGGCCAACAAGGCAAAGGCAATGATGAGTTTCATGCGCACCGATTATCCCGACTTCGCTCAAACAAGGGGAGCGCAATGACCCCAAGGGCGGCGCGGGTGCTGACGTGGCTGGCTGCTGTGCTGACGTTTGCGCTGACCTTTTCATTGGGGTGCTGGCAACTGCGCCGTGCCGACCAAAAGCTGGCAGCGCAAGACACCTTGGTGCAGCGCCGCCCCTTGCCCGCTTGGGGCAACGCCGACTGGCCTTGCGGTGATGCCGCAGCCTCGTCCTTGCCCGTCGAGCGCACGGCTGTCTTGCAAGGCAGGTGGCTGGCCGACAAAACCGTGTACCTCGACAACCGGCCGATGGACGGACAGAGCGGGTTCGTGATCGTGACGCCCTTGGTGCTCGACGGTCGCGCGGCCTGTGGCGATGTGGGGCGCACGGTGGTCTTGGTGCAGCGTGGTTGGTTGCCGCGCAACGGGCAAGATCGCTTGACCTTGCCACCCTTGATCACACCCGGAGGTGTGCAGCGCGTTCAGGGCCGCGTGCTGGCTGGCGTGCAGCGCGCTTACGCCTTGTCGCCTGAGCCGCAGCCCACACCCGAAGCGCGCGGCCCCTTGGTGCGTCAAAACGCCGATGCGGCCTTTTGGCTTGCGTGGCTGGGGCAATTCCCGCTGCCTGGCGCCGTGCTGGAGGTGCAAGCTGCGCAAGCCGATGACGCTGGCCTCGCTTTGCGTCGTCATTGGCCCGAGCCCGGCTCTGGCCGCGAGCGCCATTTGGGCTACGCTGTGCAATGGTTTGCGCTGGCTGCCCTGGTGGCTGGTTTGTTTGTTTGGTTTCAGTTGATCCGTCCACGTCGCAAAGCCCGCCATGTCCCGCATTGAACAACCTCAGGCCGACCCCATGGGCCATCTCGTCGTGCACAGCGCGCCCGACGCCACGCTGGCCCAGCGCACTCGCTTTGGCCGCGTCAAGATGCTGCTGGTCTGGGCGGTGTGTGCTGCGCCCGTTGTGGCTTCGTACTTCACCTATTACGTGATCCGTCCGCAAGGCCGCACCAACTACGGCGAGCTGATCATGCCGCCCAAGCCGCTGCCCTCAGCCTCCGCCATGCCATTGACCAACCTCGATGGCCAGGTCGTATTGCCCTCGGCGCTCAAAGGGCAATGGCTGCTGGTCACGGTGGCCAAGGCTGCTTGCGATGCCACCTGCGAGCAGCATCTGTACCTGCAGCGCCAACTGCGCGAGACCCTTGGCAAAGACAAAGACAAAGTAGACCGCGTGTGGCTGGTGACCGATGCCGAGCCCATCCGCGAAGCATTGCGTCCCGGTCTGCAAAACGCTTGGGTGCTGCGTGTGGCCCCCAGCGCCTTGGCCAATTGGTTGGCGCCGCAAGCCGGTCACGCGCTGGAGGCGCACACCTATTTGGTCGACCCGCGTGGGGACTGGATGATGCGCTTCCCGGTCCAAGGCGATGCATCGCGCATGAAGAAGGACTTGAGCCGGCTGATCAAGGCCAACGAGTCCTGGGACGAACCCGGGCGCTGAGG
>JAVLFO010000524.1:0-1848 GCA_046052805.1 Aquabacterium sp.
GGACACCTCGGTGGACTTGACCAAGGCGATCACCTCTTTGCCTGGCACCAAGCCCAACTCTTTGACCGAGCGTGTGGTGATGACGGAGGTGACGATCAAGCCTGAAGGCGTCTCGACATCGATCTCAGAGACCACCGGCCCCTCGATCACCTCTTTGACTTTCCCCCTGAACTGGTTGCGAACGTTGATGGCTGTGATGCCCATGGTGTGCTCCTTGAGTGAGGGTTGAGGGTCAGCGCTTGAGGTAGATCTGGTCAAACACACCGCCGTCGGCGAAGTGCGTTTTCTGGGCCTTGGTCCAGCCGCCAAAGGTGTTGTCCACCGTGAAGAGGTTCAGCTTGGGGAACTGCTTGGCGTACTTGGCTGCGGCCTTGGGGTCAGTGGGGCGGTAGTAGTGCTTGCCGATCAGGTCCTGGCCTTGCTCGGTGTACAGGAAGTCGAGGTAGGCCTGGGCCACGGTGCGGGTGCCACGCTTGTCGACGACCTTGTCGACCACAGCCACAGGCGGCTCAGCCAAGATGCTGATCGCGGGGTAGACCACGTCGAACTTGTCGTCGCCGAACTCCTTCTTGATCAGGCCGACTTCGCTTTCCCAGGTCAGCAGAACGTCGCCCAAGCCGCGCTCAGAGAAGGACACCGTGGCGCCACGGGCACCCGAGTCCAGCACAGGCACGTGCTCGAACAGCTTCTTGATGAAGTCGCGCGCCTTGGCGTCGTCACCGTTGTTCTTCTTGAGGGCGTAGCCGTAAGCGGCCAGGTAAGCCCAGCGTGCGCCGCCCGAGGTCTTGGGGTTGGCCGTGATCACGCTGTTGTTGGGCTTGACCACGTCGTCCCAGGTCTTGATGTTCTTGGGGTTGCCCTTGCGGACCAAGAAAACGATGGTGGAAGAGTAGGGCGTGCTGTTGCTCTTGAACTTCTTTTGCCAGTCGGGGGCGATGAGGCCTTTGTCGGCGATGGCGTCGATGTCATAGGCCAGGGCCAAGGTGACCACATCGGCTTCGAGGCCGTCGATCACCGAGCGCGCTTGCTTGCCCGAGCCGCCGTGCGAGGCTTTGACGGTCACGTCGTCACCGGTCTTGGCCTTCCATTGCTTGGCAAAGGCGGCGTTGACTTCTTGGTAGAGCTCGCGTGTGGGGTCGTACGACACATTGAGCAGCGTGATGTCTTTGGCCTGGGCGACCACAGGGGCCAAGGTGAACACGCTGAACAGGGTCAGGGCAGCGGCCGCCGTGAAGGAGCGACGCGGGGAATGGTTTTGGGACATGGCGCGTTTCGTTGTTGAGAGCGATGACTTCAGCTTAGGCGCCATCGCCTGTCTATCAAACGAATTACTTGTCACTTGCTGCCTGCTTAAACGTTTTTCGCATTAGTGGATGCGCAAAGCGAGCTTTCCGTTGGGTGTGAATCTTCGTAACATCCGGGTCTTGCATCAACGAACGGGTCCGTCATGCGCTTTTCATTCAAGACATCCAGCTTGTCTGTGGCTGGCATCGCTGCCTTGGGCATGGCTGCGCTTGTCGCGGTCAGCCCCGCACACGCCGACACTGCCTTGCTGAACGTGAGCTACGACGTGACGCGCGAGTTCTACAAGGACTACAACGCCGCCTTTGCGCGTTACTGGAAGCAAACCACGGGTGAGACCGTGACCGTCAACCAGTCCCATGGCGGCTCCAGCAAGCAAGCGGGCAGCGTGATCGCCGGCTTGGCGGCCGATGTGATCACCATGAACCAGGCCAGCGACATCGACATCCTGGCCGAGCGCGGTGGCCTGGTGCCCGCCGACTGGGCCAAGCGCCTGCCCAACAACAGCGCCCCGACCACCTCGGTCACCGTCATCCTGGTGCGCAA
>JAVLFO010000525.1:0-2509 GCA_046052805.1 Aquabacterium sp.
AGATCTACACTTCTAGCTTCGTCGGCAGCGTCAGATGTGTATAAGAGACAGCAACAGCGGCCACCACACCATCGACGCCTGCGACGTGTCGCAGTTCGAGCTGCAGGTGCGCGCCATGACCGGCCTGCCCCTGGTCACACCCGTGCTGCACAGCCCTTGCCACATGCTCAACCTCTTGGGTGATTTGTGGTTCGCCGCTGGCATCCAGCAGCAGACCGAGCCCGACTGGGCCGCCGTGCTGGCCTTGAGCGGCACCCACCTGCACCTGTATGGCAAGACTGAGGCACGCAAGGGCCGCAAGATGGGCCACCTCACGGTGACCGCACCGACCGCCGAAGCCGCACGCACCGTGGCTTTGCAGGCCGCGGCCATCTTGGGCATCGAAGCCTTCTGAGTCCACACCATGCGCCTGCTCGACCCCGCACAACAGCCAGACGCCATCGCGCAGGCCGCCCGGCGCTTGGCCGACGGCGGCCTGCTGGCGCTGCCCACCGAGACGGTGTACGGCCTGGGGGCGCGTGCCGATGACGACGCGGCCGTGGCGCGCATCTTCGCGGCCAAGGGGCGCCCGTCTGACCACCCTCTGATCGTGCACGTGCCCAACACCGAGGCGGCCTTGCACTTCGCTCGCGCCTTCCCGCCCGTGGCGCAGCGCTTGGCCCGTGCTTTCTGGCCGGGCCCGCTGACCGTGATCGTGCCGCGCGAGCCCAGCATGGCCACGGCGGCCGCCGGTGGGCACGACACCATCGGCCTGCGTTGCCCAGACCACCCGGTGGCGCTGGCGCTGCTCAATGCCTGCGCCGCTTTGGGCGTGTTGGGCGTGGCCGCGCCGAGTGCCAACCGCTTTGGCCGCATCAGCCCGACACGCGCCGAGCATGTCCTTAACGAGTTCGAAGACCGAGGCCAAGGCTTGGACGAGGTCTGGGTGCTGCAGGGCGGTGCGTGTGAGGTCGGCATTGAATCGACCATCATCGACTGCTCGCGCGAGCACCCTGTGCTGTTGCGCCCCGGCCGTTTGACGTTGGCCGAGATCGAAGCCGTGGCCGGCGAGCCCGTGCAATGGTCCAAGCCCGAAGCGCCCGACCCGAAGGCGCCCAAGGCCTCGGGCACGCTGCTGTCTCACTACGCGCCACGCGCCAAGCTCAGTTTGCTGGACGACCTTCATTTGGCGGCGGCGCTGGACGTGATCGAGCCTGAACTCACCGCCGCCGAGATCCGCGAGCCGGGTCAAGCGCCCCGTGTGGCCGTGTATTCGCGCAGCCTGTGGGCCTGGCGCGCCAAGCACCGTGGCGTGGTGCACCTGTCCATGCCCGGCGATGCCGCCACCGCCGCCCACGACCTGTTTGCCGACCTGCGCGAGCTCGATGCCACGGGTGTCGCGCTGATCTGGGTCGAAGCCCCGCCGTCAGACGCCGCCTGGGATGGCGTGCGCGACCGCCTCAGCCGCGCCGCCGCCAGTTGACGCGCCCTTGGGTTTGCCCTGGCTTTACATGGCAGACTCACACCCTGCGCCGCCAAGGCTTATGCTCGGGCGCACGAAGAATTGACCGTTGACCGGAGAATCCATGTCTCGCTTTGCCCGCCGTCTCTTGCCCCTGTCTCTGCGCCAATGGGGCCTGGTCGCCCTGGCTTCATCGGCCGTGGCCTTGACCGCATGCGGTGGCGGCAGCCGTGCCAAGCCCTATCAGCCGGGCGCTGCTGTGACCTTGGGCGACGAGTCCAGCGCCATCAGCGACCCCGTGGTCAACGGATCCATCACCGTGGCTGGTTTGACCTACGCCGTCAATCCTTTGTCGGTGTCGATCACGGGCTATTGCCTTGACCAGACAGACACTGCTTGCGTGGCCGCCGACTACCTGACGGACGTCAAAGAGCCGATCACCATCACCTCGACCGGCTACTTCATGTTCGACCCGGTCAATGCCTACAACGTGGTCACGCGCTTGGACAAGGGCTCGGCCGACTCGACTGCGGCGACCGGCACCTACCCAGCCATCAAGCGCACCTCGACCCTGACCTACGCTTGCAACGGATCCAGCATCTGGAACCAAGTGGTTCTCCACGGCCTGCGCCTGGGCTACCGCAGCAAGTGCAGCACCGATTACGACGGCGGCACCAACTATGCCGTCAATGGCGCCAAGGTGGCCGACGTGGCCACGCAGGTGCAAACCGCCATTGCTGCCGGCAAACTGGGCTCGGGCGTGCTGGTGACCCTGTGGGTGGGCCAGAACGACCTGCTCGAGATCTACAACAGCGGCACGTACGGCACGCTGGATGCCAAGCTCACCGAGGTCGCCAACCGGGCCAACAGCCTGGCCAGCAGCGTGATCACGCTCCTTAACACCGGGGCGAAGGTGGTGGTGGCGGGCGTACCCGGTCTGGAGTACTCGCCCGCCTTGACGTCCAATGGGGCCATGGCCACGTCGACGACCTTGGCCGGTGCAAGCACCTGCAACATCGGGCGCTCGGACGGCATCACCGTGCTGTGCAACAACGCGATGTCACAGAT
>JAVLFO010000526.1:0-2486 GCA_046052805.1 Aquabacterium sp.
ATCAGCGCCAGCCTCGAGCGGGCGATCTTGTACCTGAACCCGACCATCGTCTTGCTGCTGTCGGCCTTGTTTTTGGGCCAGCGCATCCGCTTGCCACAGGTGGCCGCCACGCTCTTGTCTTACGTCGGCGTTTTGATCGTTTGGCTGCACGACTGGGATGCCGCCAGCCTGGTGGTGCGTGGTCAAGGTTTTGATGGCGCTTTGCATGCAATCGCCATGGGGAGCGTGCTGGTGTTCTTGAGCGCCTTGAGCTATGCCATCTACCTCATGGGCAGTGGCCAGTTGGTGCAAAAGCTCGGCTCGATGCGCTTGGTCGGCTGGGCTTCGTGCGCCGCGTGCGTGATGTGCCTGTTGCAGTGGGCTGCGGTCTACCTGGGCAGCCATGGGCACATGGGAAACGCCGCCCAGCTGCCTTGGCAGGCTTGGGCCCTGTCGGCGCTCAATGCCACGGCCTGCACCGTGTTGCCGGTGTGGCTGGTCATGCGCGGCGTGCAGCTGTTGGGCGCACCGATGGCCTCTCAAGTGGGCATGGTGGGACCCTTGTCTACCATCTGGATGGCCGCAGCTTGGCTGGGCGAGCCTGTCACCTGGCGCTTGCTGGTGGGCACCGCCACGGTCTTGGCCGGCATCGTGATCTTGAGCCGCGCCAGCCAGCAACGCCGCGTTTGATGCGTGTGTTGGGCGCTCAGGCCTGCAGCGCTTGCATCAGGCAATCGGCTTGTGCCTCGATGGAGGCCGGCATCGCTTGACGCCCTTCGATCACATCTCGGATGTATCGGGCTGTCACGTCGGCTTCGCGCCCTGGGGGCAGGTCGGGCAGTGTGGTCAGCACGCCCTCGATGGGCGCGCGACTCAAGGCCTCGATGCGCTCGCCCTGCTTGAACACGTCAAAGCGGGGTTGCCGGCGTGCGTCGGCCACAGGCTCGCCCTCAGTGCCTCGCATCAACAGCGCATTGGCATGGGCTTTGTGCAGGTAGGCGCTCAAAGACACCGCGTACTCGGGGTGCGTGTGGTTGACCACCTGCATGTGCGATGGCCCAGGCGCGGGCATGTCAGCAAACGGGTTGATCAGCTTGGCGACCGTGTGACCCGGGTTGCGCAGGCCAATGGTCCAGCGCACGGCCAGCAGCTTGGCCAGGGGCGGGCACAGGGTGTCAATCGGCATGAAGGCGGGCAGGCCTTGCGCCCAGGCTTTTTGCAGCGCGCTGGCCGTGTCTGCCTGGGGCAAATGGGCGGCGGCAAACACCTCGGCCGTGGTGATGCGGGTGGGCTCGTGGCTCACGCCATGCACCAGCACCGCTGCGCCGCGCTGCGCCAAGGCCCAAGCCAGCAAGGGCGTGAGGTTGGGCAGCTTGCGCGCCCCGTTGTAAGAGGGCAAGCAGACCACACCGGGGCTGCCCACGGGCAGGGCGCTTTGGATGGGCAAGCAGCGTGCGTGGGTGGCGCGCACAAAGCCATCGAGCTCGTCAACGGTTTCGCCCTTGATGCGCATGGCCAAGCAAAAGGCGCCGACTTCGAGGTCGGTGACCTGCCCTTCGAGCACCTGGCTGAAGAGGTCGAAGGCTTGGTCGGCGCTCAGAGAGCGTGCGCCCTCTTTGCCCCGACCGATTTCTTTGATGTACGCGGCGATGCTCATGGTGCGCAGATTATCCCGCGCTGACCGCCTCTGCCGGGTGCAGCTTGATCAACTGCTTGAGCGCCGGGATGCACGAGCCGCAGTTGGTGCCGCACTTGAGCTGGCCTTGCAGCTGGCCCAGGCGCTCGTCAGGCGTGCCCGCGCAGCGCGGCAAGGCCTCGATGATGCTGACGTCGGTCACATTGAAGCAGGTGCAGACTTGTTTGCCCTTGCTTTGCACGGCCACGGGCGGGGTGGCGCTGGGCGAGAGCAGCGCACGGCCATAGGCGTCGGCCAGCAGCTCGTCTTGCAGCAGGGGCTTGATCCAGGCTTGGGCTTGCACATCGCCTGCCAGCACAAAGGCTTCGAGGCGCAGGCCATCAGCGCCTTTGCTCAAGCGCATGGCGCGGCGTTGGCCTCGGGCCGCATCTTCGTAGCGCAGCACCTCGCCGCCGCCCACGCCCATCAGCCCCTCGATGCGCTGGATCACTTCTTTGCTGGCCGGCACGGCGCTGGCGGCGCGGAACAACACGCCCACCTTGCCTTGTTCATGCGGCTCTCGCCCAAAGGGCACACAGCTGGTGAAGGCAAAAGCCGACATCAAGGGCTTGAGGGCTTCTTTCACCGCCAGGGCTTGGTCTTGCGGCAGCCAAGCCACAGCGAGCAAGCGCCATGGCAGGCTCACGGTGCTGATTTGCACCGCAGCGTGTTTGAGCTCAGGTTGCTTGGACGTGGGGCAAAACGCCGGCGAGGTCAGGGTGTTGACGCCAGCCGCCACCAGGCCGTGCGCGTCTGCGCCACTGAGGTATTCCTCGCCCCAGTGCATGGCGATGTAGGCCTGCATCGTGCCCACGCCATCGACCGGCTGGGC
>JAVLFO010000527.1:0-4202 GCA_046052805.1 Aquabacterium sp.
TAAAACGCCGTGATCGAGCCATGCCCATTGAGGCCGTTGCCACTGCGCTCAACCAGCTGAGGCAGCTTCGCAAAACACGATGGGGGGTAGCCTTTGGTGGCAGGTGGCTCGCCAATGGCCAAAGCGATTTCACGCTGGGCCATGGCGTAGCGTGTCAGCGAGTCCATCAACAAAAGCACATGCAGCCCTTGGTCGCGGAAATGCTCTGCCACGGCAGTGGCGTAGTTGGCGCCTTGCATGCGGGTCAGCGGGGGCGCATCGGCGGGTGCGGCGACCACCACCGAGCGGGCCAAGCCGTCTTCGCCCAAGATGTCTTCGATGAATTCTTTGACTTCGCGGCCACGCTCGCCAATCAGCCCCACCACGATCACATCGGCCTTGGTGTAGCGCGCCATCATGCCCAACAGCACGCTCTTGCCGACGCCGGAGCCGGCAAACAGGCCAATGCGCTGGCCGCGCCCGACCGTGAGCATCGAGTTGATGGCGCGCACGCCGGTGTCCAGCGGCAAGCGAACGGGGTCGCGCTCCATGGCATTGATCGGACGGCGGGCCAAAGGCTCACTGCGCACGTGCTGCAACGGGCCTTTGCGGTCCATGGGTTCGCCTTGTGCATTGACCACGCGGCCCAGCAAGCCGCTGCCAATGGGCAGGTGGCGCGTGCGGTCTTCGCTGCGACGCCATGGGTGGTTGGGGCGCCCCAGCACAGGCGGGTTGATCGGGATGGTGCGGGGCACCACCCGCGCGCCGCTCGACAAGCCATGCACCTCGGCCGTCGGCATGAGGTAAGCGCGGTCGGCGGCAAAGCCCACCACCTCGGCCAAGGCCGGGGTTGACTCCAAACGGGTCTCGGAATGGATCTCGCAAACGGCACCCACCGGCAGGCGCAGGCCCGCAGCTTCAAGCACCAAGCCGGCCACGCGCACCAGCTTGCCTTGGTTTTCCAAAGGCATGCGGGCACCCGCACAGGCGTCCAGATCGTCGAGGAACCGGCTCCAGCGGTCCATCTCCACGTCTTGTCGAGCGCGGAAGGGCATGTTCATCGTGCGTTCTCCGGTTCAGCGCCTTCGTGCGCCCAGGTGGCTTCGTCTTCGCCATCGGGCATCTTGGCTTCGGTCGAGCCTGTGGCCTCGCGGCCGCCATCCCAGGGCGCTTGGTGGCCCAGCGATGCAGCGGCGCGCTCCCATCGGGCTTCGACGGTGGCGTCCACCACGGCAATGTCTGACTCGACCAAGCAACCGCCGCGCGTGATGCTGGCATCGGGCACCAATCGGGCCCCTTTGAGCTGCAGGACCTCGCTGAGTTGGGCTTGGGCCAGCGCGTGGTCATCGGGATTGAGTCGCAGCACGATCTGTTTGGCAGACGCCAGCAAAGCGCCCAAAGCCTGATCGGCCACCTCCACCACCACCTCTGGGCTTTGGTGCAGTTCAGTGCGCACCACTTGACGTGCCAACTCCAGCGCCACGCCCGCAATGCGGCCGGCCAGTTGTTGCTCGAGCGACTCCAGTCGGCGGTGAAAATCAGATGCCAAAGCACCGACCTGGTCGCTCATGTAGGCAGCCAGTTGTGCCGCCTGGGTTTGCTTGTAGCTTTCAAGTGCCGCCAAACCGTTGCGGTAGCCGTCTTGGTAGCCCGACTGGCGGGCGGTATTGACCAGTTCGTCCACATTGGGCGGTGGCGGCACTTCAGCCTTGCTGACCTCGGCCTCTTCTTGGGCTTGCGCTTGACCCGGCATGCCACCCACGATGGGACGGCGCACGCCGGCAGGCTTGGCAGAAGCGGCGGCACCTGCCTGCGCGGGCGCTGTCGCTTGCGGGGGCACCGCGCGCTGCGCCGCACCGATGGGCGAGCCCGTGGCTTGAGGGGCGTGGTGGGCCGTCGACGGCTTCATGGCGGGGCGGACTTCGGCCGCCGCGCGCTCGGCCAGCGTCGGCTTGCGCACGCCGCCATCGGCAGCCGGGGCCACAGGGGCAGGCTCAAAGGTTTGAGGCGCCCAGGCCGAAAACGAGCCAAGCTCCTCGCGCGGAATGAAGCGCGCATACGAACTGGGCACACCGCCTGGCGGGTTGGACTTAGACGTACTCATCGTCGCCTCCGCTGCTCAACACGATCTGGCCTTCGTCAGACAGACGACGCACGATCTTGAGCAGCTCTTTCTGTTCAGCTTCCACTTCCGACAGTTTGACGGGGCCGCGCGACTCCAGATCCTCCTTGAGGGTTTCTGCTGCGCGAGAGGACATGTTCTTGAACACTTTTTCACGGATCTCAGGCGAGCCGCCCTTGAGCGCGATGATGAGCGACTCGGTTTGCACCTCTTTGAGCAAGGACTGGAAGCCCTTGTCATCGAGTTTGGACAAATCGTCGAAGGTGAACATGTTGTCCATGATCTTCTGGGCCAGGTCGCCGTCGGCTTCGCGGATGTAGTCCAGCACCGAGGTCTCCAAGCTCGATCCCATCAAGTTGATGATCTCGGCTGCGGGCTTGACACCCCCCAGCGATGACTTCTTGATCTGTGCCCCACCGGCCAGCACACGCGACAGCACCTCGTTGAGGTCCTTCAGGGCCGCAGGCTGGATGCCGTCCAACGTGGCGATGCGCACCATCACTTCATTGCGATGGCGATCGCTGAACGCCTTGAGCACCGATGAAGACTGGTCAGGGTCCAGGTGGACCAAGATGGCCGCCACGATCTGCGGGTGCTCGTTGCGCAGCAGTTCGGCCACCGAGCCGGGGTCCATCCACTTGAGGCTCTCAATGCCCGTGACATCGCTGCCCTGGATGATCCGGTCAATCAGCAAGTTGGCCTTGTCGTCCCCCAGCGCCTTGCGCAGCACCGCTTTGATGTACTCATCGGTATCGGGCACCAACATGCCCATCTCAGTTGATTCAGACGCAAAGCGCCCCAGCACCGATTCCACGCGCTCTTTGGTCACGGTCTTGAGCTTGGCGATCGCTTCACCCAAATGCTGCACTTCCTTGGGCTCAAGGTGCTTGAACACCTCGGAGGCTTCCTCCTCACCCAGCGACATCAGCAAAATGGCGGCGTCGTTCGTGCCTTCTTCGTCCATGGGGCGCGTCCTGTCTCAGTTGTTCATCCAGCCGCGCATCACCGTGGCCATGGCCAAGGGGTTCTCGCGGGCCAGCTTGCGTGCGGCTTCCAATCGGGCATCGACACCCGGCGCTTCGAGTGCCTGCAATGGCTGGCCATCAGGGCCCAGCGCCACGCTGCCACCGGCCACGCCAGGCAACTCTTGCGGGTCATCGACCACCGCGTTGAGCTTGGGTTTGTCAGACTCGGGCACAGCAACCGGCTTGGCGGCCTGAATGGCTGGGCGAATGGCCCCGAAAACCACGATCAAAGCGGCCAGGGTCAAAGCACCGGGCACAGCCAAGGTGCGGATCAAGTCCACCGTCTCGGGCTGCTTCCACATGGGCGTGTTGTCGGGCTCTTCTTTCGTGATCTGGAACGGGGCGTTGATCACCTTGACCGAATCACCGCGCTTGTCGTCGACCCCAATCGACTCGCGCACCAGCGCGGTCAGCTTGTCCAGCTCCTCTTGCGAGATCGGCTGGGTGCTGGTCTTGCCCTTGGCATCGGTGCTGGTGCGGTGGTTCAAGACCACGGCCGCATTGAGCTTTTTGATGGTGCCCGTGGCCGAGCGGGTCACACGCACGGTCTTGTCCACCTCGTAGTTGGTCACCGCTTCACGGCGGCTGTTGCCACCGGCTGCACCACCGGCTTGCGCGGCCTGCAAAGGCGCAGAGGCGCCATTGATTGGGGCAGTGGCCTGTGCGGGGGGTTGGTTGCTGGTGGCACCGGGCACACCGGAGGGCGTGGCGCTGCCCTGCCCCATTTGCTCGCTGGTTTGCTGGCTGCGCACCGATGCAGTAGCCGCCTGGCCCTGGTTGGGCTTGTATTCCTCGGCCGTGGATTCAATCTGCGAGAAGTCGACCTCTGCCGTGACCTGGGCACGCAAGTTCTCTTTGCCCACCACGGGCTCCAAGATGTCGCGGATGCGCTGGGTGTAGTTGTTCTCAATTTGGCGCACGTACTGCAATTGCTGTGCGTCCAAGCCACCCGGGTCATTGCCTTCTTGTGGACCCGAGATCAGTGCGCCGGTCTGGTCCACGATGCTCACGGCCTTGGGCGACATTTCAGGCACGCTGGACGACACCAGGTGCACGATGCCTGCCACCTGGGCTCG
>JAVLFO010000528.1:0-2563 GCA_046052805.1 Aquabacterium sp.
TCCCATCCCCATGTATGGCGAGCAGAGACATGGCGCCGACGATGCACAAGTTTATTGCGGTGACTAGAACAACTGCGAAGATGGCCATTATGGGCTCAAAAAGGCTAACGCTTGAGCTAACCGGCGTGCAAAAGTGACGCGAAGCGCCGCTTTTGCACGTCCGTGTTGAGCGAATTGTTATGCGGCATGCGGTCTAGCTTTCATTCGGTTCAGGTTGTCCAAAGAGATATTTACCTGTAAACCAAATCGCTCGCCCGAAGTTGTGGATAAGTTGCTCACCTTGTCTTAGGTACGAAGTGCTTTGGTCAATGCCTGCGAGCTTGATGGCATCTGCAACTTTTGATCCGGTCGGATGTGCATCACCCACGCGCATATCATAGGCGCCAGCAATTTCGGCAAAGACTTGGCGGGCCTTATCGGCCCCCACTTTTTGGGACAAAATATCTTGCAGAAGCTTGTTTGAACCAAGCTTTTCTTTCTCCGCGTGGGTTGACAGTTTGCGAAGGTCGCGAATGTTGAGTCGGTCCGAGAATACGCGGACAAGCTCTTTCGCCAGCCTTAGCAATGACGCCTGATCCCTGCTATGGAACCGAGATACCTGCTGCATAGCCAATTTGTCATCGATATCGTGGCTGAACAAGTCAACCCCGAACTTGTCGCGGAAGCCTTGTTCGAGCATTCGCATGCTCCCAAAGAACATCTCCTCAACTGCATGTGTAGACGCCGGTTTGGTCTTGACTTGCGCCGATAACAATTCTCCTGACACCTTCCCGTCGGGCGCAACGTTATGGGCTGCCCAGATATGCTGTTCCCAAGCTGGGAGGCGAGCGATGTCGTAGGCGTAGACTGTTAGCAAGTCAGCAGAATTGATACCGAAGTGCGTGGCGTTGCCGGAGGTCGAGTGAATAGCACCAGTCTCCGCCGTGTACCACTTCAGGGCGAAGCCGCGGTGGCCTAGAAGGTCGGTCACTACACTTGAACGAAACCAGAGCCATCGACCAATATCCTCGTTATCCAATTCGGAAGATGCCATGCGTTTGCCGTCAGTCTCGACAATAAACTGAGGGAGATTCGTGTCTGCATCTCCACGAACTCGCATGCTTTGGGATTGATGTTCAATCCATTCCTCTCGCCAGAACTCACCCTCGACCCGAACACCTTCATAACCGCCGCGTTGACCTTGCGAGCTTTCATGGCCGGTGTTGTGGTCATTTTCTGGCCCCATCACAGGTGCGTCTTCATCTTCATCGACGTCCGTTCGCCAAGCACGGAACATCGCCCAGCTCCCTCCGAAAACGTCATTAATGCCGCTGATCCGGAGCTCAAATCGGCCTCCGTCTCGCTCCTCTTGAACTTCCGCTAGTTCTGCGTACTCACTGCCTTCAAGCAATGGCACGTTTTCCACTCTTTGGCGGTAATAAGAGACGCGAAGTGAAAGATTTCTTGCGGCCAAATAGTCAAGGAGAAATTCTCGCTTGATCTCAATCAGCTGATGTTCGCCTCTTTCATTGAAACTCTCGCGAGCTACTACAACGAAGTTCTCTTCAGGCCTAACCCAATTCGTTCCTTCTTTTATCAGGCGGAGCGCAACTACCAGATCAGGATTCAAGATCCATTGTTTTCCACCAACGACAGGCTGAGGATGTTCGAAGACGAGGTTAACGCCTATTGGTTCCTTGTCGTTGTACTGAAATTGATCAATGGATGCGTAATAGCCATCTTCGTAAGCGTAAGGCGCTACGGTATGCCCTATACCAATATCACTCCAGCCTAGGCGCTCCTCAACCAATTCCCGATGCTCCGGTGGAAATGCGGCAGACCCACAACCAAAATAGTCACCGATGTAGCCTATATTTTTGACATTTCCCTTCTCGTCATTCATTGATGCCCGCAACGGAACCCAAGTCGCGTTGGAAAATGCTCGGCGAGTTTCTTTTGTTTGGAGAATCCAATCTTTATTCATAGCTAATCCTCTGCCATCAACTCGTCGCAACCTCGGTTCCTGCCGCATAACTACAATTAGACCAACAGATCAGATCGCCGCATGTTGGTCTAATCCACCTGCGCCAGAGTGTGCGCATGGTGGTAAGTTTTTGATTGGAAAGGGGTTTCCAAGCGTGGCTTGCAGCGTTCGGCTGTTTTGTGCCGCCCTAAAAACAGCCGTGCCCCCAGCATCACGTTCCACCGGCGTCTCACCGTCAGCCGCCGCCCAGGCATCCCACCCCGGCAACCGTTCGTTCCGCTCCAGCACCCAAGCACACGCTCCCATGCCCCGCCCCCAAGTGTTTGTATTTGTATCGTCCTCACTATAACGAAGGCTGTTGACACCGCCAAGTTGCGCACAGGCGCTCTCCCGCCAGCCGTTTCGCCCGGCGCGCAAAGCAGAAAGCTCCGCGCGCAAGCCTTTGCGCCTGGCGCGCAAGCCCTGGATGTCGGCGCGCAAGGTGTTTTGCTTTGCGCGCGAGCTGCGGCAACTCGGCGCCCGAGGCTTTCAGCTCGGCGTTCAAGGTTCCATGGCTTGCGCGCGAAGCTCAGACGGTGGCGTGCAAGCCAAATGTGTTTG
>JAVLFO010000529.1:0-5270 GCA_046052805.1 Aquabacterium sp.
GTCGTCCAGCACTGCAACGACTGATCCGGTCGAGGAGGGCGCATGGCCCCGGTTTTCAAGCCTTTGATGCCCCTGGATGAGGCTTGGTCGCGTTTGAAAGACGCGGCTTTGGCCCACCGGGCAGCCCAGCCCCCACTGACGGAGCGCGTCGACAGCTTCGAGGCCTTGGGCCGCGTGCTGGCGCAATCGCTGACATCGGGTGTGGACGTGCCCCCGCTGGACAACAGCGCGATGGATGGTTATGCCATGCGCGCGGCCGATGTGGCCTTGGCCAGCGCCGATGCCCCTGCCTTGCTCGGCCAGGCCCAGCGCATTGCCGCAGGGCAGGTGGGTGGCGCGCTGCAAGCGGGCACTTGTGCGCGCATTTTCACGGGTGCGCCCGTCCCGCCAGGTGCCGATGCCGTGGTCATGCAAGAGCATGCGCAGCCTCAGGCAGACGGCAGTGTGGCGTTCGCGCAAGCCGTGCCGCCGGGCCACAACGTGCGTCAGCGCGGCGAAGACATTGCCTCGGGTCAAACCGTGTTGCATGCGGGCGTGGCTTTGACGGCCGCTGGCCTGGGTGTGGCAGCCTCGGTTGGGGCGCAGCAGTTGTCGGTGTTCAAGCGCCCGCGCGTGGCGGTGCTGACCACCGGCAATGAACTGGTGATGCCTGGGCAGCCTTTGCCTGAGGGTGCCATCTACAACAGCAACCGGCACACGCTGCGCGGCTTGGTGCAGGCCTGTGGTGGCCAAGCGAGCGATTTGGGCATCGTGCCTGACCAACTGGAGGCAACACGTGCCGCCTTGCGCGCGGCCGCTGCCGACCACGACCTGATCATCACCAGCGGCGGCGTGTCTGTGGGCGAAGAAGACCACCTGCGCGCAGCCGTGCTCAGCGAAGGCGAGCTCGACTTCTGGGCTTTGGCCATCAAGCCGGGCAAGCCCTTCGTGTTTGGCGCGATCCGACGCCACGATGGCTCGCGTGCGCTCTACATGGGTCTGCCGGGCAACCCTGCCGCCAGTTTCGTCACCTTCTTGCTGCTGGTGCGGCCGGTGCTGGCGCTGTTGGCTGGACAAGGCTGGGCTGTGCCCCAAGCGCTGCCGTTGCGCGCTGCGTTTGACTGGCCTCGCCCTGACAAGCGCCGTGAGTTTTTGCGGGCACGCCTGGAGGCCTCTGGCCAAGTCAGCCTGTACCCCCACCAGGGTTCGGGCGTGCTGACGTCGGCGGCCTGGGCCGATGGTCTGGTCGACCTGGCCCCTGGCCAGACCGTGTGCGAGGGCGACACGGTGCCGTACATCCCCATGGCCGAATGGCTGCACCCTGCGGCCTTGCAACGTCAGCCGGAGTCGACATGAGCATCACGGTGCGTTACTTTGCCTCTGTGCGCGAAAAGCTGGGCGCTTCTGAAGTGGTCGCTTTGAGCGACACCTCCGCGTTGACGGTGGGGCAGTTGCGTGATTGGTTATCACAGCGCTCTGAGGTGCACGCCCAGGCGCTTGACCTCGACAAAGGTTTGCGCATGGCCTGCAATCAAACCTTATGCGATGCCGACGAGCCTTTGCTCGACGGTGCCGAAGTGGCTTTCTTCCCACCGGTGACCGGCGGATGAGCGCCGAAGCGCAAAACGCGGCCCTCCAAGAGGCCCTGCGTTGCATTCGCGTCAGCGCCGCTGATTTTGACCTCAGCGACGAGGTGTCGGCCTTGCGCGCCGGCGATGCGGGCGTGGGCGCGGTGGTCGCTTTTGTGGGCACGGTGCGTGAGTGGCAGCAAGCCCGCTCAGACAACTCGCCGGCTCCCGTCATGTCACTGGAGCATTACCCCGGCATGACCGAGCGGAGCATTGCAGAGCTCATCTTGCGGGCCCGCGCGCGTTTTGATGTGCGTGGGGTGCGTGTCATTCACCGCGTGGGTGACCTGGCCGTGTCCGACCAGATCGTGTTGGTGGCTGTCACGTCGGCCCATCGCGGCGAGGCCTTTGCTTGCGCCGAGTACCTCATGGACTGGCTCAAGACCCGTGCGCCGTTCTGGAAGAAAGAGTCTGCCGGCGGTGTGAGCCGCTGGGTCGATGCGCGCGTCAGCGATGAGCAAGCGGCCGCTCGGTGGGGGCATTTGGGTCCAACAACCCATGCGTCTTGACCCCAAAGTGCTTGGCGATGGTCAAGCTCGGCGCCACACTGCCGATATGCAGAGAGTTTTGTCTGCAATCAGTGGGGCCAATTGTTCATTGACGTTTTTTCTTGCTATGCCACGGGTGGTGCAGGCGCGTTGTTGGGCCTGGGCCTGATCACGCTCATTCGCACCGATCAACCTCGCATCGCGCAAGCCTTGCGTTTGTACCGGTGGGCTTTTGCTTGCCTGGCCGCTTTGCTCTCGATCGAGCTGGGGCCGCAAGCGTACCGAGCCGACCTGGTCAAGTTCGCCATTGCCATGGCGGCCTGCGGCGTGAGTTTGCTGGCCTGGGCATTTCGCCAGCTCAATGGCCGGCGAACGCCGCCTTGGGTGGGTGCCAGTGTGTCGGTGCTGGCGGGCTTGACGCTGGCGGCTGCCGCTGTGTTCGCTTCGCCGCAGGCCTATGTACTGACGATGTCGACGGTGTTCGCCTTGATCAGCTGTGCCCTGGCGCTCGACCAAGGCTGGTTGATCTTGCGCAGCGGTCGCGTGCGCGCCAGCGAGTTCAGTTTGCTGGTTGCTGCGGCCACTTTTGCCGCGATTTGGTTGTTCACTTTGGCGCATGCGGTGTCTGAGCCTGGGCCGTATCCGCCCCATTGGCTGCACCAGCCTGACTGGTTGCAGCCGGGCGCTGCGCTGAGCTTTGCATTGATGCCTTTGGCTGTGGCTGCGGTGGTGTTCGCCATCGTCAACGAACGCCTGGGCCAGCAGTTGCGGGCGCGTGCTTTGTCCGATGACCTCACAGGCGCCTTGTCTCGCCGCGGTTTGCGCGAGTTGGGCGAACGCATGTTGGCGCTCAAGGCACACCAGCCCACCTTGGTGGCGGTGTTGATGATCGATGTCGACCACTTCAAGCTGGTCAACGACCACCACGGCCATTTGACCGGTGATGACGTTCTGAAGCACCTCACACAGGTGATGCGCGAGCAGTTGCGCGACGACGCCCTCCTGGCGCGGTACGGGGGTGAAGAGTTCTCGGTGCTGTTGCCGGTGCGCAGCCAGCAAGAAGCGCGCGTCGTGGCCGAGCGTTTGCGCCTGTCCATCGCATCGCGCCCCTGCAAGGCGCGCGTGGGCAACATTCCCATCACCGTGAGCATCGGCGTGAGCTTCCACACCGACAACAGCTCCTTGGAAGAAGACCTCGCCCGTGCCGATGCCCGTCTGTACCTGGCCAAGCAAAGCGGGCGCAACCGCGTCGTGTCGTCTGACCCGACCGTCTGACGGAGCTGGCCGAGCGGTCTGGCTTTGATCTGGCGCAAGCGCAGTGCCAAGCTAGGGGCTTGAAATGTCCGGCCGCATGCCCCATGTTCGAGAGCAATCGTCCCCATAGGTCGGGGACCCAAAAGGTGTGCTCATGCGACTCGACAAACTCACCACGAAGTTCCAGGAAGCCTTGACCGAGGCTCAAAGCCTGGCCGTCACACGCGACAACCCCTACATCGAGCCGGCCCACGTGCTGCTGGCCATGCTGCGTCAAGACGAAGGCCCCAAGGCCTTGCTCGAGCGCGCGGCGGTCAAGGTGGCGCCTTTGGCAGCTGCCCTCGAAAAGCAAATCGACAAGCTGCCGCAAGTGCAGGGCGCCGAGCAAGTGCAGGCGGGCCGAGACACCGTCAGCTTGCTGCAAGGCGCTGAAAAAGAAGCGCACAAGCAAGGCGACCCCTACATCGCCAGCGAGATGTTCTTGCTCGCCTTGAGCGATCACAAAGGCGACACGGCCGCCTTGGCGCGCGACTTTGGCCTCAACCGCAAGTCGCTAGAGGCCGCTGTAAAGGCCGTGCGCGGCGACCAAAAGGTCGACAACCCCGAGGCCGAAGGTCAGCGCGAGGCACTCAAAAAGTACACGCTGGACCTGACCGAGCGTGCCCGCCAGGGCAAGCTCGACCCCGTGATCGGTCGCGACGAAGAGATCCGCCGCGCCATCCAGGTCTTGCAGCGTCGCAGCAAAAACAACCCGGTGTTGATCGGCGAGCCAGGCGTGGGCAAGACCGCCATCGTCGAAGGCCTGGCCCAGCGCATCGTGGCGGGCGAGGTGCCCGATTCGCTCAAAAACAAGCGTGTGCTGGTGCTGGACATGGCCCTGTTGCTGGCCGGCGCCAAATACCGTGGTGACTTTGAAGAGCGCCTCAAAGGCGTCTTGAAAGAAGTCGCCAAGGACGAAGGCCAAACCATCATGTTCATCGACGAGCTGCACACCATGGTGGGCGCAGGCAAGTCCGAGGGCGCGATGGACGCCGGCAACATGCTCAAGCCGGCCTTGGCGCGCGGCGAGTTGCATTGCATCGGTGCGACCACGCTGGACGAGTACCGCAAGTACATCGAAAAAGACGCCGCCCTGGAGCGCCGCTTCCAGAAGATCCTGGTGGGCGAGCCCACCGTCGAGGCCACCATTGCCATCTTGCGCGGCCTGCAAGAGAAGTACGAAGTCCACCATGGCGTCGACATCACCGACCCCGCCATCGTGGCCGCCGCCGAGCTGTCCAACCGCTACATCACCGACCGCTTCTTGCCCGACAAGGCCATCGACCTGATCGACGAGGCCGCCGCCAAGATCAAGATCGAGCTTGACTCCAAGCCCGAGGTGATGGACCGCCTGGACCGCCGCATGATCCAGCTGCAGATCGAGCGCGAGGCGGTCAAGCGCGAAAAAGACGAGGCCTCGCAAAAGCGCTACGAGCTGATCAACGACGAGATCGGCACGCTGCAAAAAGAGATCGCCGACCTGGACGAAATCTGGAAGGCCGAGAAGGCGCAGGCTTTGGGCAGCCAGCACGTGCGCGAAGAGATCGACAAGCTGCGCCAAAAAATCGAAGAGCTGACCCGCAAGGGTGACTTCAACAAAGTGGCTGAGCTGCAATACGGCAAGCTGCCTGAGCTGGAAACGCGCTTGAAGGCTGCGCAAGACCACGAGAACGCACGCGGCAAAGATGCGGCCAAGCCGCGCTTGCTGCGCACGCAGGTGGGTGCAGAGGAAATCGCCGAAGTCGTGGCCCGCGCCACGGGCATCCCCGTGTCCAAACTGATGCAAGGCGAACGCGACAAGCTGCTCACCATGGAAGACAAGCTGCACGAGCGCGTGGTGGGTCAGCAAGAAGCCATCGTGGCCGTGTCAGATGCCATCCGT
>JAVLFO010000530.1:0-3706 GCA_046052805.1 Aquabacterium sp.
GCTGCCCGTGATGCCGGCAGCACCTTTGGACGTCAGCAGCAACACGGCCAGCAAGGTGATCTGCTGCGTCACGGTCATGGGCGTGTCGGTGGCTTGCGCAATGAACACCGCGGCCATCGTCAGGTAAATCGAGGTGCCATCGAGGTTGAACGAGTAGCCTGTCGGAATCACCAAGCCGACCACCGACTTGCGTGCGCCCAGGCCTTCGAGCTTTTCCATCATGCGCGGCAGCACCGACTCAGACGATGAAGTGCCCAGCACGATCAGCAGCTCTTCTTTGATGTGGCGAACGAACTTGAAGACGCTGAAACCATGCAGGCGGCTGATGACGCCCAGTACGCCAAACACGAAGATCAAGCAAGTCAGGTAGAACGCGCCCATCAGTTTGCCGAGCGAGAACAGCGAATCGACACCGTACTTGCCAATGGTGAAGGCCATGGCGCCAAAGGCACCGATGGGCGCCACCTTCATGATGATGCCGACGATGTCGAACAAGACGTGCGAGAGCCTCTCAATGAAGTCGAACACCTGGGTGCCGCGTCCGCCAAACTTGTGCAGCGCAAACCCGAACAGCACCGAGAACAGCAGCACTTGCAGGATCTCACCTTTGGCAAAGGCGTCCACCACCGAGGTCGGGATCACATTGAGCAAGAACTCGACCGTGCCTTGCATCTTGCCGGGGGCCGTGTAGGCCGCGATGCCCTTGGTGTCGAGCGTGCTGGCGTCCACATGCATGCCATTGCCTGGCTGAAGCACGTTGACCACCACCAAGCCGATGATCAACGCCAGCGTGGAAACCACCTCAAAGTAGATCAAGGCCAGGCCGCCGGTCTTGCCGACCTTTTTCATGTCCTCCATGCCGGCAATGCCCACGACCACCGTGCAGAAGATGATCGGGGCGATGATCATCTTGATCAGCTTGATGAAGGCATCCCCCAACGGCTTCATGCTCGCGCCCACTTCAGGGTTGAAGTGACCGAGCAACACGCCAATGATCACCGCCGTCAAGACCTGCACATACAGCGACTTGTAGATGGGTTTTGAAGCAGGGGACGACATGGGGAGGCCTTTGCGGATGCACTGTTCGTAAAGGGTCGAACGATACGCATGGCAGGGGTGCTCGCCAATTGTGGGGCTCAACAATCGGGTTAACCCTTGGCTTGGGCTTGCATCAAAGCGTCAAAGCTTGGGCAGGTCCATGGCTTGAGGCTGGTGGCCTTGCTGAACCAGCCAGTCGCGCAGGGCCAGACCCGTTGCTGCGGGCCAGTAGCGCGCCTTGCTCGGTTCAATGCGCTTGTGGTCGATTAGCTCTGGGCTCAACTTGACCACGCCCGTGGCGGGCACGTGGAAGGCCAGGATGATCTGGTTTTGCCGCTCAAACGTGTAGTGGCCAATGAAGTTGGCCGCTGTGCCGTCCAGATCGAGTTCCTCTTTGACCTCGCGCAAGATGGCTTCTTGCGGGCTGGCATCGGTCTTTTCCAAAAAGCCTGTCACCAGCGCGTAAAACGGGATCGGCCAAGCGGCATTGCGCGCCAAGATGATGTGGCCCTCGTGTTCAACCACGGCTGCCACAACGGGCGTCGGGTTGTCCCAATGGACGAAGCCGCAGGCGCTGTCGGGGCAAGCTCGGCGCGGTACGCCCTCGTCCAGCTTGGTGTGCAAGGGCTGCGCGCATTGGGGGCAAAAGTTGAAGGCCATGGGCGTCGTCGCAAAGTCAGTCTGCATGCAGCATAGCCCAGCACCAGATGGGCCCCTCGCATGGGCTCAAGCCAGTGGAAAGCCCTTGATCAGGGCCCTTTGGATGCGGCTCGATGACACAGCCAGCGTGGCTTGGTGCACAGGCAGCAAGGTCTGCCAGTGCGACTCGAAATCAGCGCGGCATTGCTCAAACAGGTGCCGTGGCCCAGCGGTCACGATCTCGTTGCCGCCTTCGTCTGATTCGACCGAAATCAGCGCGCCCTCGAAGGCCTTGACCATGCGCTGTGCGATCTCACGCGTCTGGGCCGTGTCGGCTTGCACATTGGCCACCACGAAGCCCTCGGCGGTCAAGGCCTTGCGGGCGTTCAGGTAGAAGCTGCGTGAGCACAACGCCGGCGCAATCCCTTCACCGGTGAAGCCGTCGACCAGGATCAGGTCGTAGCGGCGCGGTGGTTTGGCCATGAACTTGGCGCCATCCCCGCACACCACACGCAGGCGTTCACTGTCGTCCGGGATGTGGAAGGCGTGGCGCATGTCGATCACGCTTTGGTTGATCTCAACCACGGTGATGTCGGCGCCAGGCACATGGCGGTGCAGGTATTTCAGCATCGAGCCGCCGCCCAGGCCAACCATCAACACCGAGGTGGGTTGGGGGTTGAAGAGCAGGGCGCTCATCATCGTTCGGGTGTAGTCGAGCACCAACTCGTCTGGGTCGATCAGGCTCATGCAGCTCTGGATCAGGGTGCTCTCGAAGCTCAAAGAAAGGGTCTGGCTGTTCTGGCGCAGCTGGGGTTCGTCGTTCATGGCCGGCAGTCTCGCATGCGCCACGGATGCATCAGGCATACGCCACCGATACGCCATGTGGCGTATTTCGCATCCTGGGGTGGCTGGGCACACTGAATGCACTCGATTCGTTCAACCCACCGCCTCTAAGGAGCGTTTTCACATGAACATCTCTCGTCGCAGCGCCACCGCTTCCCTGACCGCCGTCGCCTTGGGCGTCGCAGGTCTGGCCTTCAGCACCATGGCCCAAGCCGCCGACACCATCAAGGTGGGCGTGCTCCACTCGCTGTCGGGCACCATGGCGATTTCCGAAACCGTGCTCAAGGACACCGTCCTGATGGCCATTGACGAGATCAACGCCAAGGGCGGCCTGCTGGGCAAGAAGCTCGAGCCCGTGGTGGTTGACCCTGCCTCGAACTGGCCTTTGTTCGCCGAAAAGGCCAAGCAGTTGCTGACGCAAGACAAGGTGGCTGTGACCTTCGGTTGCTGGACTTCGGTCTCGCGCAAGTCGGTGTTGCCTGTCTACAAAGAAAACAACGGCCTGCTGTTCTACCCCGTGCAATACGAAGGTGAAGAGCTCGAAAAGAACGTGTTTTACACGGGCGCTGCGCCTAACCAACAAGCCATCCCTGCCGTTGAGTACCTGATGAGCAAGGACGGCGGTTCGGCCAAGCGCTTCGTGCTGCTGGGCACCGACTACGTCTACCCACGCACGACCAACAAGATCCTGCGCGCTTTCTTGAAGTCCAAGGGTGTGGCTGACGCCGACATCATGGAGGAGTACACCCCCTTCGGTCACTCCGACTACCAAACCATCATCGCCAACATCAAGAAGTTCGCTTCTGAAGGCAAGAAGACCGCCGTGGTCTCGACCATCAACGGTGACTCCAACGTGCCTTTCTACAAGGAACTGGGCAACCAGGGTCTGAAGGCCAAGGACGTGCCCGTGGTTGCATTCTCTGTGGGTGAAGAAGAGCTGCGTGGCGTGGACACCAAGCCTCTGGTCGGCCACCTGGCTGCCTGGAACTACTTCATGTCCATCAAGAACCCCACCAACGATGAGTTCATCAAGAAGTGGTCTGCTTACGCCAAGGCCAAGAGCATCGCTGGTCACAAGGACAAGCCTCTGACCAACGACCCAATGGAAGCCACCTACATCGGCATCAACATGTGGGCTCAGGCTGTGAAGAAGGCCTGTCTCTTATACACATCTGACGCTGCCGAC
>JAVLFO010000531.1:0-2681 GCA_046052805.1 Aquabacterium sp.
GCACGACGGACGTTGGCACGCTGTTTCGTGCCGCGTCAGGTGGATTTCGCGGGGCGGCCCCTACCCTCACCCTACCGACTTGCCTGGCGACGCCTCTCGCGTCCCCTCGCTCGCCACGGCTGGGATGGTGGCAGGCCCGTGTCCAAGTCTCGATGCGCGCGCCCTTGGAGTTGTGACGCCTCTCGCGCCACAACCCGCCCAGGCAATTCCTTTACGGTTCAGCTTCGTTGCTCGTGCATGAAAGCTGCCACGGCCCGCAAGGACTGTGGTGAGTGAGGCCTCCCCTGGCGCCATCCTGGGAGCGGCCTCGCATGGACTGTGGAGACCACATGAAGCGCATGCTGATCAACGCCACGCAGCCGGAAGAACGGCGCCTGGCGATTGTTGACGGACAAAAATTGATCGATTTCGAAACCGAAATCGAAGGGCGCGAACAGCGCAAGGGCAACATCTACAAAGCCGTTGTGACGCGGGTCGAGCCCTCGCTCGAAGCCTGCTTCGTCGATTACGGCGAAGATCGTCACGGCTTCTTGCCGTTCAAGGAAATCTCGCGCCAGTATTTCAAAGAAGGCGTCGAAGTTCGCTCTGCACGCATCAGCGACGTCATCAAGGAAGGCCAGGAACTGGTCGTCCAAGTTGAAAAAGAAGAGCGTGGCAACAAGGGCGCCGCCCTGACCACCTTCGTCTCCCTGGCCGGCCGCTACCTGGTGCTGATGCCCAACAACCCCCGTGGCGGTGGCGTGAGCCGTCGCATCGAGGGCGACGACCGCGAAGAGCTCAAAGAGGCGATGGACCAGCTCGAGTACCCCAAGGGGATGAGCCTGATCGCCCGCACCGCTGGCATTGGCCGCACCGCAGCCGAGCTGCAGTGGGACCTGAACTACATGCTCAAGCTGTGGACAGCCATTGACGAAGCCTGTGGCGCCGGCAAGGGTGCCTACCTGATCTATCAGGAATCGTCGTTGGTGATACGCGCCATCCGCGATTACTTCACCGCCGACATCGGCGAGATCCTGATCGACACGGACGACATCTACGAGCAAGCCAAGCAGTTCATGCTGCATGTGATGCCCGAGACGGCCAACCGCGTCAAGCGCTACCGCGACGACGCGGCCCTGTTCTCGCGCTTCCAGATCGAGCACCAAATCGAGACGGCCTTCAGCCGCACCGTGAACCTGCCTTCGGGCGGCGCCATCGTGATCGACCACACCGAAGCCTTGGTGGCCGTCGACGTGAACTCGGCCCGCGCCACCCGTGGCAGCGACATCGAGGAAACCGCCTTCCGCACCAACCTGGAAGCGGCCGACGAAATCGCCCGCCAGATGCGTTTGCGCGACCTGGGCGGCCTGATCGTCATGGACTTCATCGACATGGAGGAGTCCAAGAACCGCCGCGAAGTCGAGCAACGCCTGCGTGATGCGCTGCGCTTTGACCGTGCCCGCGTGCAGTTCAGCACCATCAGCAAGTTTGGCCTGCTGGAAATGTCGCGTCAGCGTCTGCGCCCTGCGCTGTCTGAAGGCTCGCACATCACCTGCCCACGCTGCAACGGCACAGGCCACATCCGCGACACCGAATCGTCGGGGCTGCAGATCCTGCGCATCATCCAAGAAGAGTCGATGAAGGACAACACGGCCGCCGTGCACGTTCAAGTGCCCGTGGAAGTGACCTCTTTCTTGCTCAACGAGAAGCGCACCGAGATCACCAAGATCGAGCTCAAGCAGCGCGTGACCGTGCTGTTGGTGCCCAACAAGCACCTCGAAACACCGAACTACAAGCTCGAGCGCCTGCGTCACGACGACCCTCGTCTGGAGAACATCCAGGCCAGCTACTCGATGATCGAAGAAGCCGAAGAAGACGTGGGCATCACCCGCCGCGAAAAAGCCAAGGCCAAGCAAGAGCCTGTGATCAAGGGCGTGCTGCCAGACCAGCCCGCACCGGTTGCAGCGCCCAAGCCTGAACCCGAACCCGCCGCCCCCGTGATCGTGGCCGCGCCTGCTGTTCAAGCGCCGGCCCCCGCCAGCTCTGGCGGCTTCTTTGGTTGGCTCAAGCGCCTGTTCTCAGGCGAGCCCGCAGTGGCACCCGCCGCACCCGCACCTGTGGCAGCACCAGTGGTGGCTCCGGCCAGCGAAGGCGGCAAGGACGGCAACCGTGGTCGCAACGGCCGTGGTGGCCGTGACGGTCAGCGCCGTGAACGTGGCGAACGCAGCGAGCGCAACGGCGAGCGCACAGGTGAAGGCCGCCGAGGCGAACGCGCAGACAAGGGCGAGCGCTCTGCCGAGCGCAGCGCCACTGAAGGCCGGCAAGGTCGTCGTCCACCGCGCGAAGAGCGCGTGGGCACCGAAGCTGACGCCGCCAGCAATGGCGCGCGCGCCGAAGAGGGCCGTGCAGAGCGTGGTGAAGGCCGACGTGGCCGTGGCAACCGCGGTGGCGAACGCAACACCGAACGTCCCGTGATCAACCGCGAAGCCATCGCAACCGAGGCACAAGCCCTGGGCGTGGCTGCATCGGCTGCATCAGGTGAGGCAGGCGTTGAGGTGGCCGGCAATGGCGACAACGAGCAACGCGAAGGCGGCCGTCGCCGTCGCCGTGGTGGTCGTGGCCGTGGCGAGCGCGAAGAAGTTCAAGTGAGCCCAGAAGGCCAATCGGTGAACACCGAATCCGCCGATGGCAACGACCCAGCG
>JAVLFO010000532.1:0-1825 GCA_046052805.1 Aquabacterium sp.
TTCAGCTTCGGTGGCCTGGAGTTCGTGACCAAGCTGGTCGAGGGCAAGTTCCCCGACTACAACCGCGTCATCCCCAAGAACCACAAAAACCACATCACCCTGGGCCGCACCACCCTGCTGGCCTCGCTGCAGCGCGCGGCCATCCTGACGTCGGAGAAGTTCAAGGGCGTGCGCATGAACTTCGCACCAGGCACCCTGGGCATCGCGTCGAGCAACGCGGAGCAGGAAGAAGCCAAGGAAGAGCTGGACATCGACTACGGTGGCGACAGCTTCGAGATCGGCTTCAACGTGGGCTACCTGATGGACGTGCTGGCCAACATGGGCCAGGACATGGTGACGGTGTCTCTGCAGGACGCCAACAGCTCGGCGCTGATCACCAACCCCGAGTACGAAGGCTTCAAGTACGTGGTGATGCCGATGCGCATCTGAGCTTGCGCAGGGCGGCTGAATGCTCGCCAAGTGAACATGAGGGCCTGGTCTGCGCCAAGGCCCTTTTTTCATGGCTGTCGCGCAATCGCACGCCATGTCTGTGGGGGTGACGAAGCAGTAGAAGGGCGCGAGAATTACAAGACATCAAACTGAACAGGGATCTCCATGAAAAACACGTGCTTCTCTATGGCTGTGTTGGCCGCTCTGTGTGCCTCTCCAGTATTTGCTGGGCCTGCTTTGCAAAGCAGTGCCAGCTTGAGCGGACTGGGTTTTCGCCTCACTGACTTGACGCCCAACGACGGCATTGACGCGCAAGCAGGCATCATGCCTTCGGAATACGGGGGGTACAGCACCTTGTTGCTCGGGCAAACCTTGCGCAACGGGGAGCTGTTGTCGGACGGCAGTCAGTACACCGATGGGTCTGTCCTGGAGAACACATCTGGCAGTGCCAGCAGCTTGGGCACCACGGCCAGCAAGGATGGCCAGGGTGGGACTGCCACGGCGTCAATGGCAGCAGACGAGGTGCTGGGCATTTTGGGCAGCGTCAACGGCGGTGTGCTGGGTTCAGACACCACCCTCCGCGAGAGCGGTTTGATGTCTCTGGGGGAAATTCGCGTTTTCGTTGGAGCGCACACCAGCATCACGTTTTTCGGGCAGGTCCAAGTGGGAGCTCAGGTCGATGCGTCTGCCTTGATCGATCGTCTTGCCCTGCAGCAATTGTTGTTGGCGGGTCAAGGCATTGCATTGGAGGCCGGGGCGCGTGTGGTGTTGATGCACACCGATGTAAACGACACGAGCGCCGAGGGACAGGTTTCGAGCATCGTGTCCAGCACCCGGCGCGTTGCCTTTGATCCGATCACGGGGCAGACCTTGTCGGATGGCCGCACAGGCAGCGAGTCCATCGAGTTGACGATCTCCAACGATTCCGACCAAGACATTCGTCGCGATTTGTGGGTGTCGCTTGTTGCAGAGACCTCTGTCTCGATCAATGGGCTGCCTGTGGTGCCAGAACCGGGCACCTGGGCCCTCATGGGGCTGGGTCTGGTGGGGTTGGCATGGGTCAGGCGCCACAAGGCTGAAGCGAAAGCACAGCCTGCATGAGCCTAACGGGCTGAGCCTGCGACAAGGCAGGCTAAAATCCCAGAGCCCTGACGAATGAGTTAGGGCTTTTTCTATTTCCAGGGCCCAGCCAATGAGTGACGTGACGCCTTCTCCCGAACAACAGCAGCCTCCATCGGCAGAGGCTCCCGCGCCGCAGACCGAGGCTCAGATTTCGGCAGGCTATGGCGAAGGCAGCATCCAGATCCTCGAAGGCCTGGAAGCGGTGCGCAAGCGCCCGGGCATGTACATCGGCGACACCTCGGACGGCACCGGCTTGCACCACCTCGTGTTCGAG
>JAVLFO010000533.1:0-4498 GCA_046052805.1 Aquabacterium sp.
TGCCAACGTCTTTCGTGTCACGGAAGACGATGACGACCTGGGCAACGCCGTTGCCAGCGGTCTGTCGAACCTCGCCTTCGACCCCAGCAGCAACACCGCGGGCACACGCCAAACGCAAGCCGCAGCCAACGCGGCCGCCACCATCAATGGCGTTGACGTCACGTCCAGCAGCAACACCTTTGCCGACGTGCTGAGCGGCATCACTGTGACGGTGGGCAAGCTGGTTCCCAGCACATCGCCCACCACGGTCACGGTGGCGCAAGACAACACCACCATCACGAAGGCAATCACCGACTTCGCGGCGGCCTACACCAGCCTGTCCAACCTGCTGACATCGAACACCAAGTACGACGCCGGCAGCAAGGTGGCAGGCACCTTGCAGGGCGACAGCACGGCGGTGGGCTTGCTCAACCAGTTCAGACGCGCGATTGGCTCAGGGTCAAGCGCTTCGAGCGTGTTTGCCACCCTGTCAGACGCAGGCTTGCAAGTGCAGACTGGCGGCGGACTCACCGTCAACAGCACCAAGCTGACTTCGGCGCTGAGCAACCTCGGCGAATTGAAAAAAATGTTCTCCGCCGCCGGCACCTCAGCAGGTGGCGACGATGGCTTTGCCACACGGCTGCGCAGCCTGGGCGACACCCTGTTGGGCACAGCTGGCGCACTGACCAGCCGAACAGCTGGGCTGAACCAGTCCATCAAGAACAACCAGAAGCAACAAGACGCCATCGACAACAAGGCCACCTTGTATGAAAAGCGTTTGCGTGCTCAATACACGGCCCTGGACAAGACCATGGCCGGCATCACGTCGCAAGGCAACTACGTGTCGCAGATGATCACGCAAATGAACAAGGCTTGAGCACTGTTTCACGGTCTTTGACTCAAGTTTGAACCCCGGCGTGCCGAAAGCCTGAATGAACAGGATCTTTCCGATGGCACAGGGCCATCCGTCCTGTTGGTGGTCGGTCTGTACCGACTGTGGGGGATGGGATCATGGCTTCGGTGAGACCCGCTGGATCGGTCGAAAGCATTGAGCTGCTCGCGCAGGTCAGGAGCGCGTCCGCCCCCGTGTCTCGTGAGCGAGAGCAGCCCACACCAAGCCAAGACACCCAATCGGACATCTCCGCCTCTGGCCAGCTCTACGGCGCCTTGGCCGCTCTGGGCGATGCCGCCAACCTCTTGGCCCGCCCCAGCACCTGGCAAGGCACCACCAGCACGTCCAACGACAGCGCTTCGGTGCAGGCTGTGGGCAGCAGCGCCAAAGTCGGGTCCTACCAAATCAATGTCGATGCCTTGGCCCAAGCCCAAAGCGTCGTCTCCTCGTCGTTCTCGTCTCTCTCGACGGTGATTGGGCTGGGCACCTTGAACATTGAGATGGGTTCGTGGAACGCCTCACAAACCGCGTTCGCCACCAACCCCAACTGGCCCAAGGCCAGCGTCAATTTCGGCCCCAAAGACCACACGCTGGAACAGGTGCGAGACCGCATCAACGCCTCCGGCGTCGGGGTCGTCGCCACCGTGGTGTCTGATGCGACGGGATCCAGGCTGGTCTTGCGCGCCACATCGACCGGCCAGGCCAATGGCTTCAAGGTGACGTCGCAAGCCAGCGAAGCACAAGGCCAAGAAGGCGCAACCGCCAAAGGCAGCGGCAATCCGCAGCTTGATGCCCTGGCCTTTGACCCCAGCGCGCTGGCCAGCATGGGCGGCGCGGCATTGGTGCAAGCGGCGCAAGACGCGAGCGTGCGCATCGAAGGGCGCAGCCTGCAGTCCAGCACCAACGCCATCACCGACAGCACCACGGGTTTGAGCTTGCAAGCCAAGCAAGTGACCGACGATCAGGGCGTGCGCGTGGATGTCGAGCGCGACACCAGCACGCCGGCCAAAGCCATCACAGAGCTGGTGGATCGCTACAACCAGCTGCGCCAGCAAACCAGTGGCGACGCCAGTGCCAACGTGCGCACACCTGAACAAGCATCGGTGCAAGCCGTGGTGCGCACCATGGTGGATCTGTTCGAGCCAGCCAGTCCCACCCGCACATCCTTGTCAAACAGCTTGAGTGACATCGGGCTTCGCATGAACGCCCAGGGCTTGATCGACATCGATGCGGGTCAACTCACAGAGGCGCTGACCGCACGCCCTCAGCAGGTGCAGCAGGTGCTGGCCGGGCTGGGTGGCAAAGGGCAAGACAGCCTGAGCGCGCGCCTCATGGACACCTTGTCCAGCGCCACGCCAACAGCCAGTGAACCACAGGCCACGGGGGCCGCGATGACGGTGCCCGCGCCTTTGGCACAAAGCGCCAATCCGGCGGGCATGCAGTTCCGTCAACGTTTGCTGGAGCAGTACATGCAGGCCTCTGGCAACCGCGCCCAAAGCGGCACGGCGTCGGCCCAGAGCGAGCCACTTTCGCTCTCCGAAAACGCGGCTTGAAACAGCCTCAATTCGACGAATGGACAAGCGCTGAAGGCTTCAACCTAGCGCAGTTGGTGCCGATAACAAATTCAACGCTGCTTGCAGCACCAACGCGAGAGATTTGAGATGTACGCCACCGC
The DNA here is from genome assembly GCA_046052805.1 of Aquabacterium sp. Taxonomy (GTDB): domain Bacteria; phylum Pseudomonadota; class Gammaproteobacteria; order Burkholderiales; family Burkholderiaceae_C; genus Aquabacterium. Next base: position 2,547 of record JAVLFO010000533.1, read on the forward strand.
CACCAGCTCTTCCGCCAGTATGTTCAATGCGCGCAACATGAGCAGTGTCTACCGCCAGATTGACGTCGAAACCGGCGTCAGCGGAGCCTCTGCCCACCACCTCATCACCATGCTGTTTGACGGCGCGCTGGAAAGCATCGCGCAAGCCCGAGGTGCCTTGAGCACGGGCAACGTCCAAGCCAAATGCACCGCACTCACCAAGTGTGTTCGCATCGTCGACGAAGGCCTCAAGGCCGGTTTGAACCTGCGAGACGGCGGTGAGCTGGCTCAGCAGCTCGACGCCTTGTATGGCTACATCACCATGCGACTGACGCTGGCCAATGCCCGCAACGACCTGGCGATGCTCGAAGAGTGCGCTCGACTGATCACCCCCATCCGCGAGGCCTGGGTGGCGATTACCCCACCCAAAGCCGAAGTGGTCCGTGCCGCCATGGAGATCCGCGCATGAACGCCCCCGAATTGCTCATCGCTCAGGACGAAGAGGTCGCTCACGGCAATTTGCTGAGCTACTACGAAGCCATCGAGCACGCCAGCCAAGACATGCTCAACGCCGCCCGCGCTGGCGATTGGGACACCGTGGTCAAACTCGAGGGCGCTTGCGCCGTCTTGATTGCCCAGTTGCGTCACGCATCCGAAAGCCACCCATTGGGCTCGACTGAGCTGGCCCACAAGACGCGCATCATGCAGCGCATCTTGGTCAACGACGCCGAGATCCGCAACCTGGCGGAGCCTTGGATCAATGACCTGGGGCACATGATGGGTGCATCAACCGACCCGCAGAAGATGCATTGAGGACTGGCCCATGCCCACCGACGCGCTGGACGACTACCGCATCAGCAACCCGGTTGAGATCTTGGCCTTGCTGCAGCAACTGCTCGACAGCAACACCCTGATCACACTGAGCGCCCCCAACGGGAGCTGCTACACCACCCTGCTGCGCAGCGTGGATGCGAGGCGCGGGCTGATCTGCCTGAGCGCCAGTGCGCACGACGCGCCCCTGCAGTCCTTGCTGTCGGGTGACGAGGTGCTGGTGGTGGCCTACCTCAACAGCATCAAAGTGCAATTTGACTTGGTCGGTGCGGTGCTCGTCAGTGGCACCCATGACCAAGCCATCAATGCCCAGCTGCCCACCGAGTTGTTTCGCTTCCAGCGGCGATCGGCTTTTCGCGTGCGCCCGCTGAACAGCCGCGTGCCTGTCGCTCAGTTTCCGCACCCGTCGATGCCCGACATGACCTTGTCGCTGCGTGTGCTCGACATCAGCCTCAGCGGCCTGGCCTTGTTCCTGCCGGCAAACGTACCGCCCATTGCAGCGGGCGTGCGCATCGGCCAATGCCTGCTCAAGCTCGACGACGACACCCAGATCCACATGGGCTTGCTGATCCAACACGTCACCGACATCAACCCTGACGCACGTGGCGTGCGACTGGGCTGCGAGCTGCTCTCGCTGGACCGCGCCGATCGAAGCTTGCAGGACTACATCAACCAGACCCAAAAGCGGCGCCTGGCGCTGCCTACCTCAGCAGCTTGAGGCCCAACGCGTGTCATCGGGGCTGATAGCATCCCGACATGACCGAGACCGCCATCGCCAAGCCCTGGACCATTGCCACCCGTGAGAGCCGCCTGGCCCTGTGGCAAGCCGAACACGTCCGCCACCTGCTGCAAAGCCGTTTTCAGCGCCCCGTCGACCTGCTGGGCATGACCACGCAAGGCGACCAGATCCTTGACCGTGCGCTGTCCAAGGTGGGCGGCAAGGGCCTGTTTGTGAAAGAGCTGGAAGTGGCCCTCGACGAAGGTCGCGCAGACCTGGCCGTGCACTCGCTCAAAGACGTTCCCATGGAGCTGCCCGAGGGCTTCGTGCTGGCCGCCGTGCTCGAGCGCGAAGACCCGCGCGACGCCCTGGTGTCCAACCGCTTTGACAGCCTGGCCGCCCTGCCCCAAGGCGCCGTGGTGGG
>JAVLFO010000534.1:0-2242 GCA_046052805.1 Aquabacterium sp.
GCACCGGCACGCCAGCGCCCGCGCCACGTGGGTAGCGCACCGCCACCGGGTGGTTCTGCGCGTAAGCGGCGCTCAAGGCTTGGCGGCACTCGGCCTCGTCTGCAGGGGCCAGCAGGCTCATGTTGGGGACGCAGCGCACGAAGGGAATGTCGAACACGCCCATGTGCGTGGCGCCGTCGGCACCCACGATGCCGGCGCGATCCAAAGCGAACACCACGGGCAGGTTCTGGATGGCCACGTCGTGGATGAGCTGGTCGTAAGCGCGCTGCAAGAAGGTCGAGTAGATGGCGACCACGGGCTTGAGGCCCTCACAGGCCAAACCGCCTGCAAAGGTCACGGCGTGCTGCTCGGCGATGCCCACGTCGAAATAACGCCCCGGGAAGCGCTGATGGAACTCGACCATGCCCGAGCCTTCGCGCATGGCCGGCGTGATGCCCACCAGGCGGGCATCGGCTGCGGCCATGTCGCACAACCACTGACCAAAAATCTGCGTGAAGGTGGGCTTGGCTGGCACGACCGGCGCCGCCTTGACCAGGCCCACAGCCGGGTCGAACTTGCCGGGGCCATGGTAGGCAATCGGGTCGTTCTCGGCCAGCTTGTAGCCGTAGCCTTTTTTGGTCACCACGTGCAAGAACTGCGGGCCACCGCGCTCGCGCATGTTCTCGAGCGTGGGGATCAAGGAGTCGAGGTCGTGGCCATCGATCGGGCCCACGTAATTGAAGCCAAACTCTTCAAAAATGGTGGCGGGCACCACCATGCCCTTGGCGTGCTCTTCGAGCTTTTTGGCCAGCTCGAACAAGGGCGGCGCATTGCGCAGCACCTGCTTGGCGCTTTCGCGAGCGGCCGTGTAAAAACGGCCCGACATCAAGCGCGCCAAGTGGCGGTTCAAAGCACCCACCGGTGGCGAGATCGACATGTCGTTGTCGTTGAGCACCACCAGCATGTCGGGCCTGCGGCCAGCGTGCGGCACACCGGCGTTGTTCATGGCTTCGAACACCATGCCGGCCGTCATGGCGCCATCGCCAATGATGGCCACGGCCTTGCGCGACTCGCCCTTGATTTGCGCGCCCTGGGCCATGCCCAGTGCCGCTGAAATCGATGTGGACGAGTGCCCCGTGCCGAAGGTGTCGTACTCGCTCTCTTCACGGCGCGGAAAGCCGCTGATGCCGCCCAGCTGCTTGAGCTGCGCCATCGCGTCGCGGCGGCCCGTCAAGATCTTGTGGGGATACGACTGGTGGCCCACGTCCCAGACCAAGCGGTCGTGCGGGGTCTCGAACACGTGGTGCAACGCGATGGTCAGCTCCACCGTGCCCAGGTTGGACGACAAATGCCCCCCCGTGCGCGAGACGCTTTGCAGCAGGTACTCGCGCAGCTCGACGGCCAGTTGCTTGAGCTCGGAGCGCGACAGGTGCCGCAGGTCTGCGGGCTTGTCGATCTTCGACAGCAGGGGGTAGTTCATGTGGGTCGTCCTGAGATGGCTTTTTTTGTAAGATCAGTGGTCGCGGTGCACGATGCGCTCGGCCAGAGCGGCCAAGGGTGCCAGGGCGTCTGGGCTCAGTCCGGTTTGGCCCAAGGCATCATGCGCCTGTTGCAGCAAGCTGGCGGCTTCTTGGCGCGCGCCGTCCAAACCCAGCAGGCTCACATACGTTGGCTTGTTGGCGTCGGCGTCCTTGCCGGCGGTCTTGCCCAAGGTGTCAGATGGCTGGGTGGCGTCCAGCACATCGTCCACGATCTGGAAAGCCAGGCCAATGACATGGCCATAGACGGTCAAGGGCGCCCAAGCGGGGCTGCGGGGCGTCAAGCCCGCACAGGCTGCGCCCATTTGCACGCTGGCACGCAGCAAAGCGCCGGTCTTGCGCTGGTGCATGTCGCGCAGTGTGGCTTCGTTCAAGGCGTGGCCCACACTGGCCAGGTCAATGGCCTGGCCGCCGGCCATGCCTGATTGGCCCGAAGCCCTGGCCAACAAGCGGCTGAGGTGGGCCTGCAAGGCCGCCGGCACGCCAGCGCCCTCGCCTTCATCGGGTGTCAGCACCTCAAAGGCCAAGGCCTGCATGGCATCGCCGGCGAGGATGGCCTGGGCCTCGCCGAACTGCACATGCACCGTGGGCTTGCCGCGGCGCAGCACGTCGTTGTCCATGCAGGGCATGTCGTCATGCACCAGGGAGTAGGCGTGGATCAGCTCCACCGCCACCGCGGCGCGCAAGGCCTGTCTCTTATACACATCTGACGCTGCCGACGAAGC
>JAVLFO010000535.1:0-3192 GCA_046052805.1 Aquabacterium sp.
CTACACTCGACTAGTCGTCGGCAGCGTCAGATGTGTATAAGAGACAGCAGTTGCGCAAAGCCAGCGACGACAGCGGCGATCTGATCGCCTTGTCGGTCATGCCCGGTGGCATCACCGAAGGTGGCAAAGGCGAAGTCCCTCGGGTGGACAAGCTCTTGGTGCATTGGGTGCGCAGCTTGCTGGCGGCCCACCATGGCTTGAAGCTGCGCAGCATCGTGGTGGCACGCGACGCGGTGCTGACCATCAGGCCAGCGCCTGCCGATGGCGCCACCGAAGTCCTGCAGACCTTGCTGAGCCATTGGCGAGATGGGTTGCGCGAGCCGCTGCCCGTGGCCCCGCGCACCGCCTTGGTCTTCTTGACCGACAAGGACGCTGAACCCACCTACGAGGGCGGCTTTCAAAAGCCCGGTGACGTCGAGGAAGCCTGCTTGGCACGCACCTTCCCGGACTTCGAAGCCTTGACCGCCGATGGCCGTTTTGATGCGCTGGCCGAGGCCATGTACCGGCCCTTGAGCGCCTGGGCTGCGGCCCATGTCAAAGCGCAGCCCCATGGCGATGGCGCTGCGCACGACGAGGAAGCCGAAGCATGAGCCAGCTTTTGCAAGCCATCGACTTCCCCTTGTGGGGCAGCCGCTTGATCGAGGCCAGTGCGGGCACGGGCAAGACCTGGACGATTGCCGCGCTGTACCTGCGTTTGGTGCTGGGGCATGGCGATATCCAGCCCTTGCGCCCCGCCGACATCTTGGTGATGACCTTCACCCGCGCGGCCACACGCGAGCTGTCTGACCGCATCCGCGCCCGTTTGATCGAGGCGGCCAAGTGCTTCCGTGGACAGGCCGACGTGCCCCCGCACGACACCTTGCTGCGCGACTTGCTGGCGTCTTACCCAGAAGGTCCGGCGCGCGACAGCGCGGGCTGGCGCTTGGCCACGGCCGCCGAAGGCATGGACGACGCGGCCGTGCACACCATCGACGCTTGGTGCCAGCGCATGCTGCGCGAGCACGCCTTTGACAGCGGCAACCTGTTCTCGGAAGAGCTGATGGCCGACGAGCAAGCGCTGCTCACAGAGGCCGCGCAAGACTACTGGCGCCAGCAGTGCTACCCCTTGTCGGCCGAGCTGCTGGACGAGGCCTTGAAGGTCTGGAAAGACGTCGACGCTTTGGTCAAAGACATGGCCAGCCTGGTGGACCAAGACCGACCGGCATCGGATGTGGCGGGCAGCTTGGGTGATTGCTTGAACGACCAGATCCAGCAGCTGCGCCAGGCCTTGTCTGCACTCAAAGTGGGTTGGGGCGAACGCGCTCAGGCCATGGGCGAGTGGTTGCGCGCACAGATCGAGCGCAAAGACTGTCCTTGGGACAAGCGCAAGCTCAAGCCGGTGTGGTTCGGTGAGTGGCTGGATGCCTTGGCGGCTTGGGCCCAGGACCCCGATCTGATCCAGCCGGCCTGGACCGATGCGGCCAAACGTCGTTTGCAGCCCTCCGGCATGCTTGACGCGCTCAAGCCAGGGCAAGACGCCCCCGACCTGCCCGAGCACTTCGCCGCCTTCGCCGACTTGCTCGATGGGCTGGCCGCCTTGCCTCACGCAGCCGAGCCTTGCCGCCTGCATGCGGCCCATCACGTGGCCAAGCGCTTGGCCCACCTCAAGCGACAGGCGGGCACCTTTGGCTTTGCCGACATGCAGCACCGCCTGGTCAAGGCGCTCAGCGGCCCACATGGCGAGCGCTTGCGCGAACGCATGATCGCGCAGTACCCGGTGGCTTTGATCGACGAGTTCCAAGACACCTCGCCGCTGCAATACCGCCTGTTCGATCTGATCTACCGCACCGCGCGCAACGACCGCCACAGCGCCTTGCTGCTCATTGGCGACCCCAAACAGTCCATCTACGGCTTTCGGGGGGCTGACATTTACAGCTACCTCCAGGCCCGGCACGACACGGCCGGCAGGCACTATGTGCTGGGCACCAACCACCGCTCCAGCTCGGCCTTGGTGGGTGCGGTCAACCAATGGTACATGCAGGCCGAGCAGCGCGTGGGTGAGGGCGCTTTCATGTTCCGCGTGGGCGCATCGCAAGCCGCGTCCAACCCCTTGCCCTTTGTGCCGGTTGATGCGCGTGGCCGGGTCGAGTCTTTTGTGGACGCACGCGGCGTGGTGCCCGCTTTGAGCATCCAGCATGACCTGACCTTGCGCAATGGCAACGACAGCCGCAGGCTCTACGCGGGCCGCTGTGCCGAGCAGATCGTGCAATGGCTCAATGACCCGCAGGCGGGCTTTGCGCAGCCCGATGTGGCTTTCAAGCGCCTGCGTCCGGCCGACATTGCCGTGCTGGTGCGCACCGGCAAAGAGGCCCAGGCCATTCAGCGTGAACTGCGCCGGCGGGGCGTGGCCTCGGTGTACCTGTCAGACAAGGACTCGGTGCTCGAGAGCCCCGAGGCACACGACCTCTTGCGCTGGCTGCGCGCCGTAGCCTCCCCGCTGGACGCGCGGCTGGTGCGGGCCGCCTTGGCCACGTCCACCTTGAGTCTGGACATGGCCGAGCTGCACGAGTTGGCCCACAACGACGAGGCCTTTGACGCGCGCAGCGAACAACTGCGCGGCTTGCACAGCATCTGGCAAAGCCAGGGCGTGTTGACCATGTTGCGCCAGACCTTGCACCAGCTGGGCCTGCCCGCCAAGTGGTTGGCACAAGCAGGTGGCGAGCGGCGCCTGACCAACGTCTTGCACCTGGCCGAGTTGATGCAGGCCGCCAGTGCGCAACTCGATGGCGAGCAAGCCCTGATCCGCTGGCTGCAAGGCCAGTTGCAAGACGCCCGCAAGCGCAGCGACGAGCAGGTGGTGCGCCTTGAAAGCGATGCCGACCTCGTCAAGGTGGTGACCGTGCACAAGAGCAAGGGTTTGGAATATCCCGTGGTCTGCCTGCCCTTTGCGTGCAGCTTCCGCAAGGTCGATGCCACGCGCACCTCGTTTGTCAAACTGCCCGATGCGAGCGGCGTGCAAAGCCTGCACCTCACCTTAGACAAGGACAAGATCGAGCAGGCCGATCGGGAGCGCCTGCGCGAAGACCTGCGCCTGCTGTACGTGGCGCTGACGCGTGCGCGGCACACCACGTGGATGGGCTTTGCGGCGCTCAAGGAAGGCAACGCCAAAGCCTGCGCGACCCACCGCAGCGCAGCGGGCTACCTCTTGGTCGG
>JAVLFO010000536.1:0-5204 GCA_046052805.1 Aquabacterium sp.
GCCTTGCTGGAGGTGCGGGACCTGTGGCGCGAGTTCCCGTCGGGCGAGGGCGTGGTGGCCGTGCTCAAGGGCATCAACTTGCGCGTTGAAGCGGGCGAGATGGTGGCCATCATGGGGGCATCGGGCTCAGGTAAATCCACCTTGATGAACATCCTGGGTTGCCTGGATCGGCCCAGCCGAGGCACCTATGCCGTGGCAGGCCAGCCCACCGGTGCCTTGACGCCCGACGAGCTGGCCCGCCTGCGGCGCGAGCACTTTGGCTTCATCTTTCAGCGCTATCACTTGCTGGGTGACTTGACTGCCGAGGGCAACGTCGAGATCCCGTCGATCTACGCCGGCATGGGCAAGCCAGAGCGCCATGCGCGTGCGACGGCCTTGCTGACCCGGCTGGGCTTGGGTGAGCGGGTTGGGCACCGGCCGGGGCAGTTGTCTGGTGGTCAGCAGCAGCGTGTGAGCATTGCGCGGGCCTTGATGAATGGCGGTGACGTCATCTTGGCCGACGAGCCAACGGGCGCGCTCGACAGCGTCAGTGGCGACGAGGTCATGCGCATCTTGAAAGAGCTGCATGCCGACGGGCATACCGTCATCATCGTCACCCACGACGCAAAGGTGGCACAGCATGCCCAGCGCATCATCGAGGTGGCCGATGGCCTGGTCGTGTCTGACAAGCACCGCGACGGGGTGGTGCCCACGCGCGCGGTCAAGGCCGAGGTGCCGGTGCCTTCGCCCCACCCATGGCGCGCCAACTGGGACCGCTTGACCGAGGCCTTCACCATGGCCTTGCGTGCCATGGCCGGGCATCGACTGCGCACCTTGCTGACCATGCTGGGCATCGTCATTGGCATCGCCTCGGTGGTGTCGATGGTGGCGCTGGGCGAGGGCTCTCGCCAACGCGTGCTCAAAGACATCAGCGCGATGGGCACCAACACCATCGACATCTACCCGGGCAAAAACTTTGGTGACCGCCAAGCGGGCCGCATCCGCACCCTGGTGCCGCTGGATGCCGATGCGCTGGCAGGCCTGAGCTACGTCGACAGCGTCTCGCCCAGCGTGAGCACCAGCTTGACCGTGCGACGGGGCAACACCGAGGCCACGGCCAACATCACCGGCGTGGGCGAGGCCTTCTTTCGGGTCAAGGGCTACACGCTGGCACAGGGGCAGGCGTTTGACGCCGAGGGCGTGCGCCGACAAGCGCAGGAGGCCGTGATCGACCCGACCACCAGCAAAGCCTTGTTTCCGGAGGGCGAGAACCCGATTGGGCAGGTCATTTTTCTGGGCAATGTGCCGGTGCGCATCATTGGGGTGACCGCACCGCAAGACGGCGGCTTCAATTTTTCTGACAACCTCAACGTGTGGGTGCCTTACACCACGGGCATGCGCCGCCTGATTGGCACGCGCTCTCTGCGCAACATCACGGTGCGGGTCAGCGACGATGCGCCGCCTGCGGCCGCCGAGCAAGGCATCATCAAGCTGATCGCCCAGCGCCATGGCACGCAAGACTTCTTCACGCGCAACAGCGACAGCATCCGGCAGACCATTGAAAGCACCACGCAGACCATGACCTTGTTGATCTCTTCGATCGCGGTGATCTCGCTGATCGTGGGGGGCATTGGGGTGATGAACATCATGCTGGTCTCGGTGACCGAGCGCACGCAAGAGATCGGTGTGCGCATGGCCGTGGGTGCCCGCCAGAGTGACATCCTGCGTCAGTTCTTGATCGAGGCTGTGCTGGTGTGTTTGATCGGTGGCGTGCTGGGCATTGCGCTGGCTTTGGGTGTTGGCTTGTTGTTCGACAAGTTTGGCGGCGGATTCAGTATGGTTTATTCGATGACCTCGATCGTGTCGGCTTTCGGCGTGTCGTCCTTGATTGGCGTGGTGTTTGGCTTTTTGCCCGCCCGCAACGCGGCCCGCCTGGACCCCGTTGATGCCTTGTCCAGACAGTGAGCAAGACCATGAACTCATTTTTGAATCCGCCCTGCGACCGCTCTGGTCGCACCCTTCGTCGGCATCGTGTGTGGCCATTGGGGACGCTGGTGGCTGCACTGTTGATGACAGGCTGCGTCTCGACCGGGGTTTTGCCCACGGCCGATTTGAAGACGCCGCCATCTTGGCAGCAAGGCAGCACCTTGACGGCCTCGCAGGCGGCTCAACAAGGCGTGCTGAGTCCCTGGTGGCTGCAGTTCAATGACCCGCAGCTGGTGGGCTTGATCGACCAGGCTTTGGCGCGCAACAACAACCTGGCGCAGGCCGCGGTGAAGGTGCGCCGCGCGCAACTGGTCGCGGGGCAAGCGGCCAGCAACCAGCTGCCCACGCTCAGTGCAAAGGGTTCGGCCACGGCCTCGCGCCAGCTCGATGGTGGGCCCAGCACGCGCCTGAGCACGGCCACGGCGGCCGTCAGCTGGGAGGTGGACCTGTGGGGGCGCCTGGCCGCTTTGCGAGATGCAGCCGACTGGGAAGCTCAGGCCACCGAGCAAGACCGCCAAGCAGCCGCGATGTCGCTGGTGGGCACGGTGGCCAACCTGTACTGGCAAATCGCTTACCTGAACCAACGTGTGGTGGCGAGCCAGCAGAGCATCGATTACGCGCGGCAGACCGTCAAGCTGGTGCAAGCGCAGTACGGCGCTGGCAGCACGTCGGGCCTGGAGGTGGCGCAGGCCATCCAGGCTTTGGCGGCGCAAGAGGCCAGCCACACGCAGTGGTTGCAGCAGCGCGTGCAGGCCCGCAATGCCTTGGCGATTTTGTTCGATGGCCCGCCGGGTGCCGCGCTGAGCGAGGCGGCCCGTTTGCCCGATGGGGCCTTGCCCGACGTGCAGCCTGGCTTGCCGGCGTCCTTGTTGACACGCCGTCCGGACCTGCGCGCTGCTGAGTTGCGTTTGCGCGAGGCCTTGTCTACCGTGGAATCGACCCGAGCGAGCGCCTACCCCGTGCTGAGTTTGACGGGCAGCGTGGGCGGCACCAGCGCCGCTTTGTCGAAGGTGTTGAGCGACCCGACGGGCACCTTGGGCGCAGGCTTGGTCTTGCCCTTTGTGCAGTGGCGTGATGTGCAGCGTGCGGTGGATGTGTCGAAAGCAGACTACGAGGTGGCTGTGCTGGGCTACCGGCAAGCGTGGTACCAGGCTTTGAGCGACACCGAGACCGCCCTGTCGGCGCGCGTGCAGTTGGATGCGCAAGCCGACAAACTTCGCCAGGCCGTGCAGGCTGCGCGCGATGCCGAGCGCTTGAGCGAGGTGCGTTACCGCGCAGGCTCGGTCGCCCTCAAAACCTGGCTGGACGCGCAAGAGACCCGCAGGCAAGCTGAAAACAACCTGGCGCAAGTGCAACTCAGCCGACTGGGGGCGCTGGTCACGGTTTACCAGGCGGTGGGGGGCGGCTTGTCTCCCACCCCGTCTTGAGCCCATCGGTGATCAAGCCTTATGCTCAAGCCATGATCACCGTACATCACCTTGAGACGTCTCGTTCGCAGCGCGTGCTGTGGTTGCTTGAAGAGTTGGGCGTGCCCTACGAGATCAAGTTCTACAAACGCGATCCGCGCACCCGCTTGGCGCCGCCTGAGCTCAAAAAAATCCACCCGCTGGGCAAGTCGCCGGTCATCACCGATGGCGACCTGGTCGTGGCGGAGTCTGCGGCCATCCTCGAGTACCTGGTCGAGCAGCACGGCGCACAGGCTTCGGGGGATGCCGCTCAGTTGATGACCCAGCCTGGCACGCCCGAGCACCACCAGCTGCGCTTTTGGATGCACTTTGCCGAAGGCTCGCTCATGAACTGGTTGGTGATGAAGCTGGTGTTCATGACCATCCCGACGCAACCCATGCCGTTTTTCGTGCGCCCCATTGCACGCCAGCTGTGCCTGCAAGTGCAGCGCAAGCTGATCGACCCCAACCTGGCTTCGTCGCTGGCTTTCATGGAGGGCCATCTGGCGCTGCACAGCTGGTTTGCCGGTGATCGCTTGAGCTTGGCCGACTTCCAGATGAGCTTTGCCGTGGCGGCCATGCTGGCCCGTGCCGAAGATGCCAAGCGCAGCCCCCAGCTCTCGGCCTGGCTGGCCAAGGTCGAGGCGCGCCCGGCTTACCAGCGCGCTTTGGCCAAGGGCGGCCCGGTGGTCATGGCCTGAGGCTCGCTGGCGCGGCCGCGCTCAAGCGCCTCGGCTGCTGGCCAGACGCAGCACGTCCAGATAGCCGGGAGGCTCGGGCAAGGCCTGCTTGGCACGCAGCCACTGGTGCATGAGTGGCAGCTTGTGGAAGGGCACCGATGCCATCACATGGTGCTCAAGGTGGTAGTTCACGTTGATGGGCGCCACCGTCATGCGGGCCAGCCAGCCGGCGCGGGTGGTGCGGGTGTTGAGGAACATGTCGGGGGTGCGCGCCAGGCAGCCGTGCTCAGCGATGGAGCGGATGCGCACAAACAGCGGCAGCCAGATCAAAAAGGCGATGACCCAGGCGGCGTACAGCCACGCGTGTCCTGTGGCAGCCAAGATGCCCCACAACACGCCGTTGGTGATCAGCATGGGGCCCATGTTGCGCAAGGTGGTGGTGATGCGCTCGCTCAGCGTGCGGCTGGCTTGCGGCAGGCGAGTGATGTCATTGGCAACCGTCCATTTGAAGACGCCGACGTCCATCATGACCAAGCCATAGACCAGCTTGAGGCCCGTCAGTCCGCTGAGGTCGCGCAGCATTTTGCGGCGCAGTGAGGTGCGCGTCACCGGGAAGCCCTTGTGCAGCGAGATATCGGGGTCGTGCTCGGTGCCTGTTTGGGTGTGGTGGACCAGGTGGTGCACTTTGTACTTGGGCAGGTTCTGCCAGATGGGGCGGGCGCAGAGCCAGTCGGTGAGGCTGTCGTTGAGCCAGCGCGTTTTGAACAGCGTGCCGTGCGAACCGTCGTGCTGCAAGATGGCCAGGGCCAGTTGGCGCCCCCCGATGATGGCCGTGCTCAGCACCCACACCAGCGGGTGGGGAAACCAGGCCAGCAGCGCCAGAGCCACCGCGATCACCAGCCAGGTCGAGCCCACGGCCCAAGCGCCGCGCCAGTCAGAGCGCTGGGTGAGCACGCTCAGTTGCTCGCGGGTGAACAGCTCAGAGAGTTTGCGCCGTGTTGGCGCGGGCATGTCCGTGGGCGTGGCGGTCAGGTGAGGTGAGGTGTTCATGGCGTGTTCGTGGTGTGAGCGCGTGCCGGGGTGGACGGGGTGCCCAAACTGGGCAGGACGCGTT
>JAVLFO010000537.1:0-14063 GCA_046052805.1 Aquabacterium sp.
GCCGAGCCACCTCAGGTGACTTCGTGACTCACTTGGCCCAGGTGTCTTTCAAGCCCGTGATCTTGTTGAACACCGGCTTGCCTGGCGCGTGGTCCTTGCGGTCGGCCACGAAGTAGCCAAAACGCTCGAACTGGAACTTCTGGTCGGCCACTGCCGCAGCCAGTGAAGGTTCCACATAAGCCGTCACCACCTTCTTGCTGGCGGGGTTCAGGCTGGCCAGGAAGTCCTTGCCACCGGCGTCAGGGTGCGCATCTGAGAACAGGCGGTCATACAAGCGAACCTCAGCGGCCACGCCGTCAGCCACGCCCACCCAGGTGATCGCCGCCTTGACCTTGACGCTGTCTGCGCCTGGCGTGCCGCTCTTGGTGTCGGGCACCACGGTGGCCAGTACCTCGGTCACGCGGCCATCGGCGTCTTTGACGCAGCCAGTGCATTCGATCACATAGCCACCCTTCAGGCGCACCTTGTTGCCCGGGAACAGGCGCTTGTAGCCCTTGGGCGGCACCTCTTCGAAGTCTTCGCGCTCGATCCACACCTCTTTGCCCAGCGTGAACTGGCGGTGTGCGGGCTCGGGCGTGCCTTCGGGTGGATGGGGCAAAGCGGGCAGCGAGCAAGCCTCCAGGTGGCCTGCGCCCATCACCTCGTCCCAATTGCTCAGCACCAGCTTGACGGGGTCGAGTACGGCCATGCCACGGTGGGCCTTGTTTTCCAGGTCGTCACGCAAAGCGATGTCGAGCGTGCTGTAGTCGATCCAGCTGTCGGACTTGCTCACGCCAATGCGCTCAGCGAACAACTGGATGGATTCAGGCGTGTAGCCACGGCGGCGCAAACCCACGATGGTGGGCATGCGGGGGTCGTCCCAGCCTTCCACGGTGCCTTCGTCCACCAACTGCTTGAGCTTGCGCTTGCTGGTGATCACGTAGGTGAGGTTCAAGCGCGCAAATTCGTACTGCTTCGGGTTGGGTTGCTGCAGCAAACCACCTTCGGCCAAGCGCGCCAACAGCCAGTCATAGAACGGACGCTGGTCTTCGAATTCGAGCGTGCAGATCGAGTGCGTGATCTGCTCCAACGCGTCTTCAATGGGGTGCGCGAAGGTGTACATCGGGTAGATGCACCAGGCGTCGCCCGTGTTGTGGTGCGTGGCGCGGCGGATGCGGTAGATCGCTGGGTCGCGCATGTTGATGTTGGGCGTGGCCATGTCGATCTTGGCGCGCAGCACCATGCTGCCATCGGCGTGTTGGCCATCGCGCATTTCGCGGAAGCGCGCCAGGTTTTCTTCGGGCGTGCGCGAGCGGAAGGGGCTGTCTTTGCCGGGCGTGCTGAAGTCGCCGCGGTTGGCACGCATCTCTTCAGGTGTTTGCTCGTCCACGTAAGCCAGGCCCGCCGAGATCAGGTGCTCGGCCGCGCGGTACATGAAGTCGAAGTAGTTGCTGGCGTAGTACAGGTGGCTTTCGGCCTTGCCGTTGAAGCTCGAGTCCCAGCCAAAGCCCAGCCACGTCACCGCGTCCAAAATGGAATCGACGTATTCCTTCTCTTCCTTCTCGGGGTTGGTATCGTCAAAGCGCATGTGGCAGACACCGCCGTAGTCGCGCGCCAGCCCGAAGTTCAGGCAGATGCTCTTGGCGTGACCGACGTGCAGATAGCCGTTGGGCTCGGGTGGGAAACGCGTGCGGATCTTGGCCGGATCAGGCTGGCCCGCCTGGTGGTGGGCGGCATCGCCGGGAGAGCCCGCCCAACGGCGGCTGGCATAAGTGCCCTGCTCCAGATCGCGGTCGATGATGCCGCGCAGGAAATGGGTGGGTTTGGCGGGAGCGTTCGGATCAATGGCGTCAGTCATGCCTCGATTCTATCGAGGCCCAGCCGCCCCAGCCTCAAATGGCGGCCAGCCGAGCCAACAAAGCAATCTGGTCCACGCTTTGGTGCATGGCATCGACGGTGCGCGCCAGATCTTTGAGCTTGGACATGGCCTCGGCAATGTTGCCGCGATCGGCCACCGTCTGCGCACTCATCTCGGCAATGCGGTCCGCAGCGGCAATGCTTTGCGCGGCCATGCCCTGCGTGGTCTCAACGGTGTGGCTGGCCACATCACGGATGCGCTCAATGGCGTCCACAGCGCTGTCGATGTCCTTGCGTGTGGAATCGGACTGCGACTTCGAGGCCCGTGCCAAACGCCGAACCTCATCGGCCACCACTGAAAAGCCACGGCCCGATTCACCCGCACGCGCAGCCTCCACCGCTGCGTTGAGGGCCAACAAATTGGTTTGATCGGCGATGCGGCTGATCCCATGCGTGATTTGGCTGATGCCTTTGGAGATGCGCTCCAACTCGGTCAGCTCAGACCCTAGGCTTTCTTGGGCCCCTTGGGTCTTGCTCGCCGCCTGGCTGAGGGCACGGATGCTCGACTCGGCCACATCCAGCGCCTGTGACTGCATGCTGGTGGCCTCTTCCAGCCTGGGCAAGGCATTCAACAGGGGCTCAATGCCCTGCTGGTAGCTGACGATGCGCCCCATCATCTCGGTCTGGATGGCGTTCATGGCCTCCCAGCGGTGCAAAGCGCGTTGGGCGTAGTGGGCGGCGTAGCCTGCATAGGTCACCGGGAACTGGCTCATAGCACCGAACTCGCGGTCAAAGAAAACCAGCGCCGACAAGGTTTGGTTGATCGGCACGCCCAGCACCTCGCCAAAGCTCGAGAAGCCCGCGGCCGGAATGCCCTGAAAGAACTGCGCTTGCCCCAGCTTCGCCCCGTTGTTCACGCGACGCAAAACGCAGTCGTTGATCAACACGCCCGTTGGCCGTGGCTTGTCAGACACGAAGTGCGCCCAGTCACGGCTGGTGCTGTCAATGAAATCTTTGGCCCGCAACAAATGGAGCTGGTCACCGAACTCCAAGTCACAAAAGAAAGTGACCGTGTCAGCACCCATGCTGGCAATCGATCGGATGAAGTACTCCTTCTGCACCTTGACGCCAAAGGTGAAGCCCACCAGCTGCGCGGGCAGCTGCGCCGGCGTGCATCGAAAGTGCTCACACAAGGCCTCGATGATGGGCTGCGGGCGGTGCTGCCTGTCGAACACCGATGTGACCGTTCGCGAGATGGGGTCTGCCTCGGCCACCAACCAACTTTTGTCGGTGGGCTCGAAGTTTTGCGTTTTGAATGGCGCAAAGGACTTACCCGGCGCCACCTCACAAAAAATGACGATGGCTTTTTGGTGCAACACGCCCTTCGATGTCCCGATCATGGTCGCGCCCGCATCGAGAGCGGCTCCTGCCGAGCCGCCAATGGCCAGGCACGGAAAACGCGAGCAGGCATACCAAGCCTGCATCAAAAAGCCCTCTGAAGCCGACACGCCATCGGCGTAGACCAAAGCGAAGTTGCGCTCGGCCGACAGGCTCATCTTCAAGGGCAAGCGATCAAGCTCCCCCCGGATCGCATCGACCCTGGCGCGCGCTGAGTGCGGTCCGTTGACATGCAAATCAACCACGTGCAATTCGTGTTGACCGATCAAAGCGGCAGGCAACCAGATCCACGTTGCTTGCTGACCATTGGGGTCGCAATAAACCGAGTTTGTGCCACTGCACAAGGCGCCCGACGAAGACAAACACACCACGGACAAGCCATCTGACGCCAAGGCTTGCAAGGCGCCGTTGACGCGGTCGAAGTCAGCCCGGGGTGGGATGAACGCCATCAAGATGCCTCGCCGCCCGCGAACCCCGAGCTGCCACAGGGAGCGTGGAGGCTCCGCGCAATCAAATGAGCCAGAACGAGGCAGACCTGAACGAAACATGAACATGTTGGACCCTTGCGTTGCCGTCAGCAAACGATGTGCTTGGCGCGAGACGATGTGCACCCTTCTTGAGATTACGGCCGCCCCAGCCCCGGCTTGACCCGCTTATTGCGCCTCGGAATTGACCTACATCAAGCTTGTGTGCCGCCCCGCTGCACAGGCCCTTGCCGGGCGCCGGTGAAGCCCCTCACCCAAAGCCTGCAAACGCCTGGTTTGTGCATTGCGTCACGGGCATTTTTCCGTCAATTTCAAACTTACGTTTCACACACATACTTAGGAGAGGAGGCGTTTTTTCAAACAGACCCCCGCGAATGAACGTATTGCATTGAACGGCAGGGTTGCCCCTGTGCAGCCGGGTAGCGCCGGCCCTAACAATCCGTCCAAGCCCACCGCCAAAACAAGGAAGTACCCATGCTGCGCACCACCTACCAAAAGGTCGACACCCTCGGGATTGAAGAGATCCGCCGCATGCATGCCCTGTTCGAAGCCAACTACGCTTACAGCCCTTTGTCGACCTTCATCAGCGACCTGCAAAAGAAGGACGGCGTCTTCGTGGTGCGCAAAAAGTCCAACCAAGAGATCGTGGGCTTTTCGACGCTGGGCATTTACGAATTCAAGCTGGGCGGCAAAAAAGCCAAAGGCCTGTTCAGTGGCGACACCATCCTTGAGCGCGCCTACTGGGGCTCGCGCACCCTGCAAACCGCGTTTGCGCTCAAGCTCTTCATTGAAGCCATCAAAGCGCCCTTGACACCGCAGTACTGGTTGCTGATCTCCAAGGGCTACAAGACCTACCTGCTGCTGTCCAAGAACTTCCCTGACTACTACCCCAAGCGCGGCGAGGACAAGCCGGCCATGCAAGCGCTCGTGAGCGAGTACTGCGAAGCCATGTTCCCGGGCAAGCTCGACACAGCCAAGATGGTGTTGGACTTCGGCGAAGGCGCCAACTGCCTCAAGGGCCATGTGGCCGAGATCACGCCTGAGCTGCGTAGCAAAGAACCCGATGTGCGCTTCTTTGAAGAGCGCAACCCCGACTGGCAGCGGGGCACCGAGTTGCCCTGCATCGCCGCCGCCGACCTCAAGACCTTCTTGAGCTTCATCGGCCCCTTCTTGTGGAAGACCATGACCAAGCGCAGCAAAGGTGCCGTGCCGGCCACTCAGGTCGAAGAGGCTTCGCGGGCACGCTCGGCGTAACGGTTGAAGCGCCAGGCGCTGGACTCGATGGTGATGCGGCGCCACGTGCCGCGTTTTTCAGCGGCGCTCATCTCGGGCCACAACTGCACCTCATCAAAAGTGCGGCCACAGCCCTTGCACAGGTCATCGCCCTGACTGGTCGAGCAAATGGCGATGCACGGGGTGTCAGGCGTGGTGTCGTACCACCGCATCCAGGCCAAGTAGGCCGCGCGGGGCATGCTGTCTTCGTCGCATTCCACCTCGCGGAAGTACACCATCAAGGCGTAAACCTCGGCCAGCGCGATCAGCTCGTCGCACAGGCTCAGGCCGTCGGGCGAGGGACTTTTGGCCCGCCACCAGTTGATGGCCGATTCGATGTCGGTGATGTGGATGCCTGCCATGCCGTGCCGATCAGGCCTTGGCCGCTTTGGCCGCTTGCTCTTGCGCCTCTAGCGCTTGCAGATCGCTCAATGCCTGCGTCACCTGAGCCTGCGTCACACCATCACCCAAAGCCAACGGCGCGCCCGCCAGTGCCGCTGGGCCCTCTTGCTTGAAGCGCTTGACCCAGCCACCCGCCTCGCGGCCTTCGGCAAAGGCTTGGCTTTGCAGCAGCAAGCTGCCATCGGCCGTGGTCAACTTGAAGTAGAACTGGCCATCGGCCTCGCGGTACTGCTTGAACACGGGCAGCGCGACCTTGTCTGCCACGTCTGCCTTGGCCAGCACGGCACCAGAGGCCACCATGCGGCGCAAGCCCACGGCGTGACGCAGCTCCTTCAAGAAAGGGGTGGCACGGGCGCGGGCCTTGTCTGCACCGGCTTGCAAAACAGATTCAATGCGCTCGGGATGGGCCATCAGGTCGGCATAGGTCTCGCGCATGGGGCCCACATGGGCCTCGATCAATTGCACCAAGCGCTGCTTGGCCTCACCCCAAGCCAGGCCACCACGCAGGTCGGCACGGAAGGCCTCGCGCTGGCCCGCATCGGCAAAGGCGTCAAACAGGGTGACGAGGTGGGCGCCTTCGGGGTCTTTGGGCTCACCGGGCAGCTTGGAGTCGGTCACGACGCGCGCGATGGCGTCTTTCAAAGCCTTGGGGCCACCCTCGAACAAGGGCACGGTGTTGTCGTAGCTCTTGCTCATCTTGCGGCCATCCAAGCCGGGCAAGGTGGCCACGCTTTCCTCGATCTCGGCTTCGGGCAGCACGAACAGGTCTTTGCCACCACCGTAGAGGTGGTTGAAGCGCTGCGCCACGTCACGCGCCATTTCGATGTGTTGCACCTGGTCGCGGCCCACAGGCACGCGGTGGGCGTTGAACAGCAAGATGTCGGCTGCCATCAAGATGGGGTAGCAAAACAGGCCCATGGTGACGCCGTCGTCGGGCTCTTCGCCCTTGGCCTCATTGGCATCGACCGAGGCTTTGTAGGCGTGCGCCCGGTTCATCTGGCCCTTGGCCGTCACGCAGGTGAGCAGCCAGTTGAGCTCGGTGGTCTCAGGAATGTCGCTTTGCGCGTAAAAGGTGACACGGTCGGTGTCGAGGCCAGCGGCCACCCAACAGGCGGCGATCTCCAGACGCGAGCGGGCAATGCGGGCCGGGTCGTCGCACTTGATGAGCGCGTGGTAGTCGGCCAGGAAGAAAAAGCTCTCGACCCCGGCTTCGCGGCTGGCGGCAATGGCAGGGCGGATGGCCCCGACGTAGTTGCCCAGGTGGGGGGTGCCGGTCGTGGTGATGCCGGTGAGAACACGTTGCGTCATGGCGGGATGGTCTCGTGCGCAGGGCGTCGAAAGCGTGATGGGAAAGAGGGGCAATTGTAGGTGCAGCCCCCTGGCGCGCGCGCCTTCGCAAGCGGGGCAACTACACTACGGGCCGCATGAAAAACGTCGTCATCTTGATTTCTGGCCGGGGCTCCAACATGGAGGCCATCGTCCGCGCGTGTCAGCAAGAAGGCTGGCCGGCCCGCATCGCGGCGGTCATCAGCAACAAAGCCAGCGCCAGCGGCTTGCAGTTTGCGGCCGCGCAAGGCATTGCCACGGCTTCGGTGGACCACAAGCAGTTCGACTGCCGCGAGGCTTTTGATACCGAACTGGCCCGGGTCATCGACACCCACGCGCCTGACCTGGTCGTGCTGGCGGGCTTCATGCGCATCTTGACCGAGGGCTTTGTGCGCCATTTTGAGGGGCGTCTGCTCAACATCCACCCTTCGCTGCTGCCCGCGTTCGGCGGCCTGCACACGCACCAGCGCGCCATCGATGCCGGCTGCCACCTGGCGGGGGCCACAGTGCACTTCGTGACGCCGGAGCTGGACCATGGCCCCATCGTGGCCCAGGCCGCCGTGCCCGTGCTGCCCAACGACACGGCGCAAAGCCTGTCAGAGCGTGTGCTGGTGCAAGAGCACCTGATTTACCCGCGCGCCGTGCGCTGGTTTGTGCAAGACCAGCTGCGCACCCAGGGCCACCGCGTGACCCAGCTGCAAGGCCTGCCCCAACTCGTGTTTGCCCCCTGATAAGCTGTAAAGCCTCAAAAACTCAGGGATTCGCACCATGTCGCACTGGACACACTGGGCGCAGCGCAGCCTGCTGGCCGCCAGCCTCTTGACTTTCCTGCCCGCCACGGGCTGGGCCGAAAATGCCCCATCGCCCGCCGCACCGAGTGCGCGCGAGGCCCAAATGGCCGAGGCCGTGAAGGCTGTCGAGGCCAGCCAAATCAAAGGTCCCAACCAAATCACGCTGCGCGACCAGGCTGTGCTCAAGCTGCCCGCAGGCTACATCTGGGTGCCCGAGCCCGCGGCCAGCAAGCTCATGAAGGCCATGGGCAACCGCCCCGACGAGCGTGAACTGGGCTTGGTCTTTCCCGAGTCTGAGCAAGAAAACTGGATGATCGTTGCCGAGTACGAGGCATCGGGTTACATCAAAGACGACGACGCCAAAAAATGGGACGTCGACGAGCTGTTCAAAAGCCTCAAAGAAGGCACCGAAGCCGCCAACACCGAACGGCGCGAACAAGGTTTTGAAGAGCTGGAAATCATCGGCTGGGTCGAAAAGCCCAACTACGCGGCCGACACCCACCGCTTGATCTGGTCGATGTCGGCCCGCAGCAAGGGATCGCCAGCCGATGCGCCCATGAGCATCAACTACAACACCTATGCCTTGGGCCGCGATGGCTACATCACGCTCAACCTGATCACCCGACTGGATGCCGTCGGTGCCGACAAGCGCCACGCACAGACGCTGCTTGATGCCTTGGGCTACAACGATGGCAAGCGCTACGCCGACTTCAATTCGTCGACCGACAAGGTGGCTGAATATGGCCTGGCCGCACTGGTGGGCGGGCTGGCGGCCAAGAAGTTGGGCATGTTCGCGCTGGCCGCAGGGTTTTTTGCCAAGTTTGCCAAGGTGATCTTGCTGGCAGGCGCTGGCCTGGTGGCAGCGTTCACCAAGTTCTTCAAGCGCGACAAGGCCTGAGCCACACACCATGATCAAGCTGCTGTTTTTGCTGTTCAGTGGGCTCAAGTTCAGCAAGCTGCTGCTCACGGGCGGCAGCATGCTGATCTCGCTGGTGGTCTATGCCTTCATCTATGGCTGGCGCTACGCAGCGGGTTTCATCGCCTTGTTGTTCGTGCACGAGATGGGGCATTACATCGCCGCCAAGCAACGCGGACTGGACGTCGGAGCGCCCACCTTCATCCCCTTCCTGGGCGCCTGGATCGAGCTCAAAGAGCTGCCTCACGATGCCGAGACCGAGGCCTCTGTGGGCCTGGGCGGCCCCCTCGTGGGCACGCTCGGCGCCCTGGCCTGCTACTTTGTGGCGCGGGACATGGGCATGTCCGGGCACTGGCTCTTGGCGGTGTCTTACTCGGGCTTCTTTTTGAACCTGTTCAACCTGATCCCGCTGTCGCCCCTCGATGGCGGGCGCATCACCGCAGTGCTCTCGCCCAGGCTGTGGTTGTTGGGCGTGCCCATGCTGCTGGGCCTGTTCTGGCTCAACCCCAGCCCGATCTTGATCATTGTGGCGATCATGGCGGCGCCGCAGGTGCTCAAGGCCTGGCGCTACAAAGCGGATGATCCGGCCAATGGCGACTACTACCGCACCAGCGCTGAAACCCGTTTGAGCTACGCCACGGCCTACCTGGGCCTGCTGGCCTTTTTGGCCGTGATGACCCAAGACGTGCACGAGATGCTGGGCTCAGGTCGGGCAGGCTTTTAAAGCGGCCCCGTGGGCCTTCAAGCCTGCGTGGTTTGCGGGTGGATGCCGCGCGTGGCCAAGGCCGCCGCCGCTGCGCGGGTTTCAACGCCGAGCTTTTCAAAGATGTGTTCGAGGTGCTTGTTGACCGTGCGGTGGCTCATGCCCAGGATGTCGGCAATGTCGCGGTTGGTCTTGCCCTTGGCCAGCCAGGCCAGCACCTCGGTTTCACGCGGCGTCAAGGCGGCCTCTTCCAGGCGCGAAGCGCAAGCGGCATCGGGGTGCGGGTCACTGGCGCGCTGCATCAAGGCCTGCGCCTCACGCGCCGCGCGGGCGTTGCGAACGTGCGTTCCTAAACGGGCCAGCACCTCTTCGATGCGCACGGGCTTGACGACGTAGTCCACACCACCGGCTTCAAAGCCAGCCACGATGTCTGCGGTCTCAGACAGCCCCGTCATGAAGATGACCGGTATGACCGACCAGGCGGTGTGCGCCTTGATGCGCTGACAGGTCTCAAAGCCGCTGAGGCCCGGCATCATGCCGTCCATCAAGATCGCATCGGGCGTGACCACGGCCAGGCGTGACAAGGCCTGCTCGCCATCGCGGGCCACGAGCACGGTATAGCCCTCATCGGCCAGCGCATCGCACAGCATGCGCAAGGTGTCTGGGGCGTCGTCCACCACCAGCACGGTGCCCTGGTGGGCTTCAGCTTTGCAGCTCATCGAGCGGGTCCTCTAGCGTGTTGGCCGATGGGGCCAAGCGGGCCGCCACCTCGTCCAGATCAAATCGTTCAACCAAAGCTTGCAAAGCCTGCCACTGTGCCGCGTGCTCTGGGGCTTGCTGAGCCCACACAGCCAAGGCCTCGCGCAAGGCCTGCACATGCCCTTTGCGCGCCAGGCGGTGCAACTCCCAGGCCGCGTCTTCTGGCAAGGCCGGCGCGCCCAGCAACGGGTCTGCCATGACCTCTGCCTGCACGGCCAGCGCCGGCATGGGTGGGGGCAGCGCTTGCATCACCCATTGCAGGCCCAGGTGCGTGGCCAAGGTGTCCAGCAATTGCGACTCCATCACGGGCTTGTCGACAAAGGCCTGGCACTGGGCCGCTTGAAGGTTGTCGGGTCGGTTCTCAAACACATTGGCCGACACGATCACGATGGGCACCTCCGTGTAGCCCGCTTGGCGCATGGCCGTGGCGGTGGCCCAGCCGTCCATGTCGTCCATGCTGATGTCGAGCAGCACGGCATCGGGGCAGGCCTCGCGCACGCTCTCCAAGGCCTCGTGGCCACTGGCCGCCTCGCGCAAGACAAAGCCCAGTGGCAGCAACATGCCCGCCAGCATCTGGCGCTGGATGGGCTGGTCGTCCACGATCAACAAGGTGCGGCGCGGGCCCTCGTAGCCGGTGATCGGACGCAGGCTCTGGTGGCGCGCACCCGCCAGTGCATCGGGCTGCGGCAGCGTCTTGCCGCTTGCATGGCCAGACAAGGCCTTAGGCGATGAGGGCGCCGCGATTTCGCGCACATACAGGCGCACGCAGAAGGTGCTGCCATGCCCCATCTCACTGTGCACAGTCAGCTCGCCGCCCATCAGCTCGGTCAACAGGTGGGTGATGGTCAAGCCCAAGCCCGTGCCCGGCTCGCTGCTGCGCCGTCCACCACTGCCACGCTCGAAGGGCAAGAAGATGCGCTCGAGGTCTTGCGGCGCAATGCCAATGCCGGTGTCGACCACCTCGAAGCGCATGACCTCGCGGCGCGCATCAACGACCAAGGTGATGCTGCCACGCTCGGTGAAGCGCACGGCGTTGCTCAAGAGGTTGAGCAAGATTTGCCGCAAGCGCTTGGCATCGGCTTGCACCCATGCGGGCACGCGGCCACGCGTTTGCAATAAGAACGACAAGCCTTTGAGCTGGGCTTGCGGCTGCACCATGCGCACCACATCGTCCAAAAACTCTTGGAAGGGAATGGGCGTGGGGTCCAGGCGCAAGCGGCCAGCTTCGATGCGGGCCAGATCCAACAGGCCATCGATCAAACCGATCAGGTGCTCGCCGCTGCGCTGGATGGTGCTCAAGGGGCCGGTGCGTTTGCTGGCCTCAGGCTCGTCTTTGAGCATGATCTGGGCATAGCCCATGATGCTGTTGAGCGGCGTACGCAGCTCGTGCGTCATGCCGGCCACGTAGCGCGTCTTGGCCTGGTTGGCGGCCTCGGCCAGCTCTTTGGCTTGCTGCAAGGCGGCGTCGGTTCGGCGGTGCGCGTCGATCTCAAGCTGCAGCAGTTGGTTGTGGCGGTTGGAGTCGTCTTGCGCCATGCGGCGGCTCTCAGACGCCAGCACCACCCACCACGAGCACACAGCCGCCGCCAGCAACAGCAGCGCATAGACCTTCACAAACGGCCCGTCCAGCAAGCCATGCGGGGCCACCACCTCGCCCAGGGGCGGCACCTGCACCACGCCCTCTTGGTAATACACCACCCCCATCACAAAGCCCAGCAAGGCGGCCATGGACAAGAACACCACCAGGTAATGTCCCACGCGGAAGTTGATGCGCTTGGACAGCTGCTGCGGCAACACCGCCATCAGCCCATCAGAGACCTGCTCGGCCACGCGTGAGCGGGTCTTACAGCGGTCATGGCAACGCGACTCCAGCGTGCAGCACAGCGAGCAAATCGGCGCACCGTAGGCCGGGCAGCTGGCCATGTCTTCTGACTCAAAGGGGTTGCTGCACACCGAGCAGTTCACCACCTGGCCAGGAGCCCACTGGGTGCTGGGCTGACGCGCCAGGTAATAGCGCCCTTGCGTGGCCCAAGCCAACAAGGGCGATGTGACCATCGCGATGCCCAGCGCCATGAAGGGCGCCCAGGCCACCGCCACCTCGCCCATCATGCCGGTGTGGGCGACCACGGCCACGGTGGCCGCCAGCAGGGTCGAACCCAAGCCCACAGGGTTGAGATCGAAGAGGTAAGCCCGCTTGAACTCAATGCCCTTGGGTGACCAGCCCAAAGGCTTGTTGATGACCAGGTCGGCCACCAAAGCGCCCACCCAGGCGATGGCCACGTTGCCATACAAACCCAGCACACGCTCAAGCGCGCCGAACACGCCCAGCGTCATCAACAACACGGCGATCAGCACGTTGAACACGAGCCACACCACGCGCCCAGGGTGGCTGTGCGTCAAGCGTGCAAAGAAGTTCGACCAGGCCAGCGAGCCCGCGTAGGCATTGGTGACGTTGATCTTGACCTGCGAGACGATGACGAACAGCACCGTGGCGCCCAAGGCCCACGAGGGCGACGAGAACACCTCGCCAAAGCCTGCGAGGTACATCTGCGTGGGCTCGATGGCCTTGTCAACCGAGACCTCGTGCTGCAGCGCCAAGAAGGCCAAGAACGCCCCAGCCAGCATCTTGAGCATCCCAGGGATGACCCAACCCGGCCCGGCCACCAGCACCGCGGTCCACCAACGCACGCGGTTGGCTTTGGTCTTTTCGGGCAAGAAGCGCAGGAAGTCGACCTGCTCGCCAATTTGCACCACCAGCGAGAAAGCCACGGTGGACGCCAAGCCAAAAGACATCCAGTCAAAGTGGCTGTGCCCCGTGCTGCGACCACTCAGAGACATGAAGGCCGTGTAGGCCTCGGGCTTGTGGATGGCCACAGCCACAAATGGGCAGACCCACAGGGCCAACCACACCGGCTGCGTCCAGGCCTGCAAGCGCGAGATCAAGGTGATGCCGTGCGTGACCAGCGGGATGATCAACAGCGACGACAGCACATAGCAAATCACCATCGGCCAGCCAAAGAGCATCTGGATGGCCAGGGCCATGATGGCCGCCTCCAGCGCAAAAAAGATGAAGGTGAAGCTGGCGTAAATCAGCGAGGTCAGCGTCGAGCCCAGGTAGCCAAAACCCGCGCCACGCGTGAGCAAGTCCATGTCAACGCCGTGCTTGGCCGCGTAGTAGCTGATCGGCAGCCCGGTCAAAAAGGTGATCAGGCCCACCACCAAGATGGCCCACATCGCGTTGGTGAAGCCGTAGTTCAGCGCGATGGCGCCGCCAATGGCCTCGAGCGCCAAAAACGACACCGCCCCAAACGCCGTGTTGGCCACGCGCAGCTCGCTCCACTTGCGGAAGGAGCGCGGCGTGTAGCGCAGCGCGTAGTCCTCCAGGGTCTCGTTGGCGACCCAGGCGTTGTACTCGCGGCGGATGGGGAAGATCTTTTGCCGGACGACGGACACGGAACAGGCTCCGAAAAAGGCACAAGCTCCTTCGATGCAAGAAGCGCTCCACGCCGTGGCGTACGCACAGCTACGTTAATTGACGTATTCATGGAAAACCCGCTCGTCCGTACTGTTGCACCCAAGGTCGCTGCCCCAAGCGCAACCCGGTGCACCAGGCCGGGATGCACCAAGGCGCGGCATTCAGAGCCCGTTTTTTGTGCAAGGAGCCTTTACATGTCGAATGCCCCGAAAGACCCATCCCAAAACCGTCGCCGCCTGCTGCAAGGCATGGGCGCACTGCCGCTTGCCGGCGTCGCTGGCCTGGGTGCATTGCCCAGCCTGAGCCGCGCAGCCCCACCCCCCACATCGGCCGTCAACACCACCAAACTGGCAGTGACCGACACCGAAGTGATCGTGGGCCAGTTGCACTCGGCCACCGGCACCATGGCGATCTCCGAAACGGGATCGATCCAGGCTGAGCAGCTCGCCATTGACCAAATCAACGCCATGGGCGGTGTCTTGGGTCGCAAGATCAAGGTGATCAAAGAAGACGGCGCCTCTGACTGGCCCACGTTTGCCGAAAAGTCCAAGAAGCTGCTGGTCAACGACCACGTGGCCGCCGTGTTTGGCTGCTGGACCTCGGCTTCACGCAAGGCCGTGCTGCCCGTGTTCGAAAAGGAAAACGGCCTGCTGTACTACCCAACCTTCTACGAAGGCCTGGAGCAATCCAAGAACGTGTT
>JAVLFO010000538.1:0-13097 GCA_046052805.1 Aquabacterium sp.
CTACGCCTTGCTTGACATCGACCGCCGCCGCGAGGCCGAAGCCCAATCTGCCGACGCACAGGCCACCCTGCAGCGCATCATCGAAATGGCGCCCATGGCCATCCACGTGGTCGACGCCAACCAATTGCGCCTGCTGCAAGCCAACCAAGCAGCGTCGGCCTTCATGCTGGCCGACCCAGCCAAGTCCTTGGGCAAACCGCCTGAAGACCTGTACAGCCCACAGCGCGCACGCCAACTTCGCGCGGACATGCAAAGTGCGCTCGACCACGGTCAAGCCCTGCACCGCGAATACAGCGTCCCCAACAAAAGTGGCCAACAGATCTGGGACATCAACTACCTGCCCCTGGCCCGCGAAGGTGAAACGGCCGACCAGCTGCTGGTCGTGGCATCGGACATCACCGAGCAGCGCGCCGCCGAACAGGCCCGGCTGGAGGCCGCCATTGCCCAACGCGAGATGCTGGTCAAGGAAGTGCACCACCGCATCAAGAACAACCTCCAAGGGGTGGCCGGCCTGCTGCAGCAGATTGCCGTGCGCAAACCGGAAATGGCCTCGGCCATCTCGGAAGTGGTTGGACAAGTTCAAGCCATCGCGCAGGTGTACGGCTTGCAGGTCGGGGCAGGCGGCCCACTGAAGCTGCGCAGCGTCGTCGAAGCGATTGCAACGTCGGTGCAGCGCACCTTCGGGCGCACCATCACTTTGACGGTGGAGGGGCAGTTCGCCGGCGACTGGCAGCTGCCTGAGGCCGAGTCCATCCCGATCGCCCTCAGCCTCAACGAGCTGCTCACCAACGCCCACAAACATGGCCCAGGCCCGCAAGCCCTGACCTGCACGCTGGTGGCCACAGAGCAAGCCGTGCGCATCGACATTCGCAGCCCAGGCCGTTTGCCCGAGGGATTCAGCATCGACCGGGTGCCCGGTGGCGTCTCGGGGCTGGGTTTGGTGCGAGCCCTCTTGCCCCGACGCAGTGCAAAGCTCAACCTCGTCCAAGAGGACGATGGGGTGCTGACTCGGGTCGATTTGTCGCCCCCAGGTATCAGCTTGATACCACCCACCCCTCATATGCTGGGCGAACCCACTGGTCATCAGATCGCTCTTTGGCCACAATAGGCAGTTCGGGGCTTGGTCTGACAAGCCCCAGGCGCACAGAGGACGCGTGTGAATCAAAAAGGCAAAATCCTGGTGGTGGACGATGACCGGCTCGTGCTGGCCACGCTCACCCATGGGCTGGCGCAAGCGGGCTACGAAATCATCGACGCAGACAACGGCGATGACGCCATCTTGCTCGCGCGCCAACACCGTCCTGACCTCGCCTTGCTCGACATCCGCATGGAGGGCAAAACCGGATTTGACGTGGCGGCGTATCTGCGCGAGTACTGCCAGATCCCCTTCATGTTCTTGTCGGCCTTCACCGACGAGGCCACGGTCAAACAAGTCAAAGCACTCGGCGCCCTGACCTACTTGGTCAAACCCTTGGACATCCAGCAAATCGTGCCGGCGGTCGAAGCGGCATTTGCCAACCGTGCGCATGCACCCTCGCTGATCGCCACAGGCGCGGCCAAAGCGGCAACAGACAAGCCTGCAGCACCAGCCACGGCCCGCAGCAGCACGGCGGCCGCACCCATGGCCGGCACACCTGCTGCACCAGCGGCGCCACAGCAAGCGTCGCTGAACCTGGACCCAACCGAGCACAACCCACTCCATGACACGGTGGCGCTGGCCATTGGCATCGTGATGCACCGCCACTCCCTCGGGCGCCGGCAAGCCCTAGACAAGCTGCAACAGCAAGCCAAAGCAGAGGGCCAAGCCATCAGCGCCATTTGTGAGCGCCTGCTCAATGCCCAGGAAGTGATGGCGGGCCTGGGCTCACTGTGAGACGGCTCAGCGCTGCTGCGCTTGGGCTGCATCCATCAGTGTGAAGTAAAAACAAGCGCCGTCGCCAGGACGGGCCTCAGCCCAGACCCTGCCACCGTGGCGGCGCACGATGTTTTGCACACCTGCCAAACCCACGCCCGTACCCGCAAATTCCTTGGCACTGTGAAGCCGCTGGAACAAGCCAAACAGCTTGTCGGCATGCTGCATGTCAAACCCAGCGCCGTTGTCTCGCACGTAGTACACCGTGGGGTTGGTCGACGCCATGGCCCCCACCTCTACTTTGGGTGATGCGACCTTGGCGCTGTATTTCAAGGCGTTACCGATCAGGTTCTCCAGGATGCGGCGCAAAAGCAAGGCATCGGCCTGAGCCACCAAGGCGGGTTGAACCACCACCTCCGCCAGAACCCCCGCGGGCAACAAGCCCAGCAACTCTTGGCCGACCTCGTTGGCCAATTCGGTCACGTCCACGTCCACACGGGCCAGCGGTGTACCGGCGAGTTGCGCCTGCGCCAAAATGGCATCGATCATGCCGTTCATCCGAGCGGCAGCCGCCAACACACGGTCAAGGTGGTCGTTGCCCATGCGGTCCATCGTGGCGCCGTAATCTTCTTTGACGATGCGGACAAAGCCATCAACGACACGCAATGGTGCGCGCAGGTCATGAGACAAGGCGTAACGCAAAACCTCTTGCTCGCCCTCGCTCATGGGCGGGGCGTCTGCCGCCAACAAGGGCGCCACTGGCTCTTGCGGCAGCGCAGACAACACGGCCCCCGCTTGCGTCGCCTGCGGCACAACGGGCACGAGAACGCCGCAATGGCCTGTGAACTCGCCATCGGCCGTACGCAAGGGAACCGCTCGCACCGTGCACACAAGGCCAGCATCGAATGGCACCGCGCCGGTCAAGGCATCGGGCCAAGGCATGGGCTCTGAGGCGGACCAGGCAGATTGTTGCTGCAAGGCCAAGCCAAAAGCGCCACACCCATGAGCGCCCCCCGCAGGGGCTTGACCGCCCGACCAACAAAGCGGCCAAACAGGTCGCTGTGCCACAAATTGCGTCAAAACGGGCCAATCGACCGTCAAGCCAATCTCACCACCCGGGCCGGGCTTGAGCACTTTCAACCGTTGCTCGGCATCCGTTTCCCAATACCAACCCGCCACCCAGTTATGCCAATCAGAGGTCATTACTGGATTGGGAGATGCCCCCGCCGAATTAACGCTTACGTTAGCCATTTGACGCAAGACACGCTCAGCGTCGCACTTAAACCACAACGCGCCACCCAAGAGCCACAGTGCCGCGGTGGCCACCCAGCCCATCAACGGCACACCACAAACCCCTGAAACCACCGCCAAGAGCAGGCCGCAGCAGGCCCACCGCCAAAACCAGGCTCGGTGAACAGCCAAAACAGCGATGGCAAAGGAGGAGAAATCTAGAGCGCGCGGCATTCAAACGATTGTAAGGAGGGCTGCAAGGGGTTTCTTCTGCTGGCAGATGTTTTCATTCAGACTGTAAAGTCCGTGAATAAACTGACGAAAAGTCAGTATGCCCGCCTGTACCAACAGAATGCATGGTGGCTTTCCCAAGGACCAAATTGGCGATGTCGCAGGATAAGTTTTCGATGCGCACCCCCTGGATCATGCTGCTCTTGTGTGCGGCAGGTGCCGTTGCGCTGGCCGCCTTTTGGTTTGACGGCATGGGTGGCCTGGGTTTGGCGCTGTCGGCCATGGCATCAGCGGGCATTGGTTACTCGGCACGTCAGCGGTTTTCGCCAGCGCCAGACCAGCCCAGTACCACGCACCCACCCGAAACCACGCTGCCCGAGCCCGCATCACCAGACGAGCTGGCCCGGGCCCAATTGGCGGAGCGGCAAGCCCAGTTGCTTGCGCTGAGCGTCTCCATCGCCGAAGCCGCGCACAGTGCAGGCTCCCTTGCACAAGCGCTCAACCGCGTGGGCGAAGCGCTGCACAAGCACTTGGGCTCACGGGCTTGGGTTTGCCTGCGCGTCGAAGGCTGGAATGGTGAGTCCGCGCTGCTTCGTCCATGGATGGACACGGGTGCAGACGGCAACGACCTGATCGATGTATCGGCCATCGCAGCCACTCACCGCGATGAAAAGCCACTGGGGCAGGCATTGAGCCAATTGCGCCCAATCGTGTCCGACCTGTCGACCGCCACCGCCCCCAACTGCCCATGGCGTCTGGCAGGCACCCGCCGTGTGCTGGCCTTGCCCATTGCCATTGACGGCTGGCCCCTGGCTTTGCTCGAGTTTGACGACCCAACCCGTGCGCACCCTGAGGCTGCGCCGCTGCTGGATTTGGCCGCCATCCAACTGGGCTTTGTCGCCCAACGCGATGCCAACCTGGCCCACATGGCCAGCAACGCAGAGCACCTGGGTCGCTTGGCTTTGGTGGCTTCGCGCATCAGCAGTGGCGTGGCCATCACCGACCGCAATGGCACCATCGAGTGGATCAACAGCGCTTTTGTGGCCCTGACAGGCTGGTCTGAAGACCGCGTGATCGGCCGGCGCCTGCCCGACTTGCTTGCGCAAGAAATCTCTGACGGCAGCACCGTGACCGAGCTGGAAGAACACGTCTCGCGTGGCGTTCCGTTTCGATTGTCTTACGAGTCTTCGCGGCAAGGACAGCAGTCAGTCACCCGCTACTGGGGCGAAATCGACGCCATCCAAATGCTCGACGAGGCAGGTGGCCGCAGCCAGTACGTGTGCCTGTTCAACGACATCACCAAACGAAAATCACAAGAGCACGTGCGCGATCAGGAGCGCGAGTTCCTGGAGGCGCTGCTGGGCAATCTGCCGGTCAGCCTGTTCGTGCTCGACCCGGTCAACCTCAATGTGGTGGCGATCAACCGCTACACCGAGATCGAATTCAAGCTCCAGCGCGACCGCGTTGTGGGGCGCTCTATCGAGCATGCATTGGGCAAGTCGGTATTGGGCATGACCAACCCGTACATGCAAGAGGCCATCGAAACGGGCCAGACCATCGAGCATGATTTCACGTGGCTCAGCCCGGATGGCACGCGCGTCGTCAACGCCCGCCACTTTGCGCTGCGCCACAGCAACGGCCGCCCTCGCCTGCTGATCTCCTTGGTGCGCGACATCACGTCCTCACGGCAAGCTCAAGCCGACCTGGAAGAGTCAGAGCGGCGCTTCCGCGAACTGGTGGAATCGATGGACGACTCGGTGTATGTGGCCACCGAAAAGCGCAGCCGCTACATCTACCTGAGCCCCCGCACCGAAGACCTGCTGGGCATGCCTGCCGATGCCATGCACGCCGACCCCCAAGGCGTGCGCAACATGATCGTGGCCGAAGACCGGCACCTCTTTGATCAGCAAGAACTTGAAGAGCAGGCCAGCCACCCCACCGACGTGCTGCTGCGCCTGAACGTACCCAACAAAGGCCTGCGTTGGGTTCGCCATCGCACCCGTGCCCGCCGCCTGCCCGATGGCGAATCGCGCATCTATGGCTTGGTCTCAGACGTCACCGACGATCACAACCAGGCCTTGGAGCTGCAACGTGCACGCGACCTGGCCGAGGCCGCCAGCCAGGCCAAGAGCCAATTCATGGCCAACATGAGCCATGAAATCCGCACGCCCATGAACGGCATCTTGGGCATGACCGAGCTGCTGCTGGGCACACCCCTGAACGACAAGCAACGGCGCTTTGCGCAGGCCGTGTACCGCTCAGGCGAGAGCCTGCTTGAGATCATCAACGACATCCTGGACTTCGCCAAGATCGAAGCGGGCAAGCTCGAGTTGGCCAACACCGACTTTGTGCTGCGCACGCTGGTTGAGGACACCTTGGAGCTCATGGCCCCGCGCGCCCATGAAAAGGGTCTGGAGTTGTCCTTCCGCGAACAACCTGGCCTGCCGGCCGTGATCCACGGCGATCCACTGCGGCTGCGTCAAATCCTGACCAACTTGGTGGCCAACGCCATCAAGTTCACCGAGCATGGCGAAGTGGTGGTCGACATCCGCCGCGCCATCGGTGGCACGGTCAATGCCACGCACAACCCGGCTTCCAGCGCCATTGAGCTCGAGTTCATGGTGCGAGACACGGGCATCGGGATCACCTCTGACGTCATCCCACGCTTGTTCAGCGCCTTCGTGCAGGCCAACGGCGGCATGGCGCGGCGCTACGGTGGCACCGGCCTTGGGCTGGCGATCTCCAAGCAGCTCGTTGAGCTGATGGGGGGGCACATCGAGGCCCACAGCGCTCCCGGCGTCGGCTCGGAGTTTGTGTTCCGCGTGCCCGTGCGGGTTGGCGACACACAGATCGATCTGGCCATGCTGGAAGAACCCGACATGCCCTCGTTCAACGTGCTCGTGGTGGACGACAACGACACCAACCGAACCGTGATCGAGAACATGCTCAACGCCTGGGGCATGAGCGTGACGCAAGCCGTCAACGGCCGCCAAGCGCTGGACATCTTGATGGCCACGCCAGAAGCCGATGTCTCGTTTGACCTGGCCTTGGTCGACATGAACATGCCCGAACTGGACGGCATGGGGCTGGCCGAAGCGCTGCGCGAAAGTGGGCGTTACAAGCAACTCAAGATGATTTTGCTGTCATCGGTGTCTTCACCCGACGACGCTCGGCGTGCGCAGGAGGTGGGCTTCCAGCGGTTTGTGGCCAAGCCCTTGCGCAAGGCCGAGCTGCGTCAAGCCATTTTGGGCATCTCTGCCGAGCTGGGCCACGGCGAACACCCCGAAATCCTGCAGCTCAACAAGAGCGTGCTGGTCATCGAAGACAACCCCGTCAACCAAGAGGTTTGCAGCCAGATGCTCAAGCGCTTGGGCTGCGAGGCCCGCGTCGCCAGCTCGGCCTTGGAGGGTTTGCGCCGCTTGGGTGAGCAGCGCTTTGACCTGATCCTGATGGACATCCAGATGCCAGGCATGGACGGCGTTGAGGCACTGAGTTGGTTCCGTCGTGGCTCCAATGGCCGATTCACCTTCTTGACCGCATCGAACACCCCCGTGATCGCCGTGACCGCCAACGCGCTGGAAGGCGACGAAGAGCGATTCCTGGGCCTGGGCTTTGACGACTACCTCTCCAAGCCCTTCCGCCAGAGCCAGCTGCAAAAGGTGTTGATCGAGCACACAGGGGTCGACCTGGACAGCAGCGAGCCGGCCGCAACGTTGCGCCTGATCGATCTGAGCGAGCCGACCACCGTGCCCATGGGATTGCACGATCGCACCAAGGTGCAGGTTGAGACCCCCCATGCCACGCCCACAGGCGAGGCCGAGCCTGCGCCCGCGACAGCCGCTTCGGCACTGGCCTTCAACATTGCACTGGCGGGCAGCGAGGCCATTGCCCAAGCGCCCGCCGAGCCAGCATCCTCACCCGAAGTCCTCGATGCGGAGGCCTTGCGGCGGCTGCGTGAGCTGGATCCTCGGGGTGACAACCGCCTGATTGAACGCGTGGCCAAGGCTTTCGACAATTCAGTTGCTAGACTGTTGCCTCAGCTGGACGAAGCCTTCAAGATGGGCGACCAAACTGCCATCGTGCACGTCGCTCACACACTGAAGTCATCGTCGGCCAGCATTGGCGCGCTCAAGTTGTCACAAATTTGTGCCGAAATCGAAACATCGATCAGGCGCCAGACAGGAGAAGACTTGAGTTCACGCATCCGAGAGATCCCAACAGAAGTTGACCAAGTGCTGTCTGCACTGCGGCAACTGCTGGAGGCGCAAACATGAGTTCCAGCGCACTCTCGGGCGCCAACGACCCAGCCGATCAAC
This sequence comes from Aquabacterium sp., assembly GCA_046052805.1. GTDB lineage: Bacteria > Pseudomonadota > Gammaproteobacteria > Burkholderiales > Burkholderiaceae_C > Aquabacterium. The sequence goes on from JAVLFO010000538.1 coordinate 7,630, forward strand.
CCAAGGTCTTGCTGGTCGACGACGACGAGGTCAACCTGCTGCTCACTTCGATCGCGTTGCGCGAGCGTGGGTTTGCGATCACCGAAGCCAGCTCGGGCGAACAAGCCCTGCACGCCATCACCGATTGGCTGCCCGACGTGGTGGTGCTGGATGCGGTCATGCCAGGGCTCGATGGCTTTGACACCTGCGCCGAGCTGCGCCAATTGCCTGGCTACGAGTCGGTGCCCGTCTTGATGCTCACCGGCTTGGACGACGAGGCCTCGATCACGCGCGCCTACGAAGTCGGCGCCACCGATTTTTTCGTCAAGTGCACCCAGTGGAGCCTGTTGGCCGGGCGGCTGCGCTACTTGCTTCGTGCCTCGCGCACACGCCACGAGCTGGAGCGCAGCAAGGCCAAGCTGGCCCGCGCGCAAGACCTGGCCCGCATGGGCAGCTTTGACTGGCACCAAGGCCTGGGCGACTTGCTGTTTTCGTTCGAAGGCCTGCGGGTGTTCGGCTTGGGCATGAACGACCAGCTGGGCCTGCGCGGCATCTTGCGCATGATGGGCCACGATGAGCGCAACAGCTTCAGGCGCATCTTGCGCGACGTGTTGCTGCACGGCACCGTGCTGTGCACCGACATTCAAGTGACGCTGGCCGACGCACGCGAGCGCATCTTGCACATCGAGGCCGAGCCCGAGTTCAATGAGCTGGCCAACCTGATCGGCTACACCGGCATCGTCCAAGACGTGACCGATCGCCGAGTGGCCGAAGACAAGATCAAGCACCTGGCCAACTTTGACGTGCTGACGGGCCTGCCCAACCGCCGTCAACTGTTTTGGCGCAGCGAGCGCGCCATTGAGCACGCCAAGCGGCTCAACCACAGCGTGGCTTTGCTGCAAGTGGGTCTGGACCGCTTCAAAATCATCAACGAGAACCTCGGCCACCACGCCGGTGACGAGCTGTTGATCGAGGTCTCGCGGCGCTTGCGCAATTGCGTGCGCCACTCCGAGCAGGTCATGGAAGGCAGCATCGACCTGGGCGGACAGCGCGTGCACCGGACCCTCGAAGCCGTGGGCCGTTTGGGTGCCGACGAGTTCGTGGTGTTGCTGCCTGAGGTGGCCAACGAGGCGGAGGCCATTGCCACGGCGCAATTGGTGCTCGACGCCCTTCGGGCGCCCATGATGGCTGCAGGCCAAGAGTGCTTCATCACGGCCAGCGTCGGTGTCGCCGTCTTCCCTGCGCATGGTCTGAACGTGGCCGACTTGCTCCGCCACGCCGACGTGGCCATGGATTTGGCCAAAGCGCAAGGGCGCAACACCGTTCAGCTCTATGACCCCCAACTGGCCAGCAAGGGCCGTGTTCGGCTTGACCTTGACACCGCGCTGCACAAGGCGCTGGAGCGTCAAGAGCTGGTGTTGCACTATCAACCCAAGATCGACATCCGCACCAGCCGCATGGTGGGTGCCGAGGCATTGATGCGCTGGCAGCGCGACGGTCAACTGGTGCCTCCGGGCGACTTCATTCCGCTGGCCGAAGCCACCGGCCTGATCAACCAGATGAGCCTGTGGGCGATTGCCGAGGCCGCTCGTCAAGCCAAGATCTGGGAGCAAAAGTTCGGATTTGACGCGTCCATCGCGGTCAACTTGCCCAGCCGTTTGTTCGAGCAAAGCGACTTGGTCGACAAGATCGAAGCGATTTTGGCCGAGCAAGGTGTCTCGCCTCGCAGCATCGAGTTGGAAATCACCGAAACCGGTCTGATGAAAGACCTGCAAGGCGTGGTGCCATCGCTGCACAAGCTCAATCAGCTGGGCACCGAAATCTCCATCGACGACTTCGGCACGGGCTATTCCTCCTTGGCTTACCTCACCACCCTGCCCATCAGCGAACTCAAGATCGACCGATCCTTCGTGCGCGACCTGGGCGATACCCCGCAAAGCTCGGCCGTGGTCTCGGCCATCATCGCGCTGGCACGGGCCTTAGGGCTGCGGGTGATCGCCGAGGGCGTCGAGAACGTGGCGCAAATGGAGGTGCTGCACAGCTTGGGCTGCCACATCTGCCAAGGTTTTTTGTTCGCCCGCCCCATGCCGGCAGCGCAAGTGGAGCAATGGCTGGCCGATACCTTGATCAACCCCTTGCCCAGCATGCTCAACGTGGGCACCAATGGTTTGCCTTTGATCGCCAACCAAGGGCGCTGAGCCATGTCACCGTCAAACCCATCGCAGATCGGCAGCACCACGCCGGCCCAGTTGGCCAAGGCCGCCCTCAAGCTGCTGGCCGAGCAAAAGCTCGAACCCACGCCTGAAAACTACCGCAAGGCCTACGAGGCCGAGTCGGGCGCCACGGGCGTCCAGCTCACCACTGCGCAGCCATCCTCAGCGGCGGGCGACGCATCGAGTGCCGCCGACGAAGGCGCTCGCTGGTCTCAATTGATCACACGCATCTTGCGCGGTGCTGAGCGTGGTGGTCGTCAATGGACCACGGCTCGCAAAAAAGACAGCCTGCAACGCGTTCTCGATGGCAGCAAGAACTCAGCCCAGCGACTGCAGCAGCGCTTGACGCAGCTGGTGGCCAGCTGGGACAGCGACACCCTGGACAACAGCCTTCTGGATGCCTCTGAGGCCGACAGCTTGGCCCCAACCAGCGCACAGCTTGGCGCCGCTGAGGCTGCACCCATCGGTGCGGCGGTAGCGCTCCCTGCGCAGCCCGCACAGAGCACCTCGGGCGAGTGGCCCCCCATGGCACTGCACGCCGTTGAACAGCTTCACAAGACGCTCGGCAGCGCCCTGCCCCAACCTGATCCACAGTCCAATGAGGCGCTGAGTGAGCTGCAAACGGCGCTCGACCAAGCCCGTCAACCTGAGCTGAGCGCGGCCCTGCAAACGCAGGCCAAGGTGCTGGTCAGCGAGGCTTGCTACCAAGCCAAGCGCGTGATCGAGCACCGCTACCACCTGATCGATCAACTCACGGCGCTGTGCGACTCTCTGACCGACAGCCTGGTCGACCTCTCTGAGGACGACAGTTGGGTGCAAGGCCAAGCCCAAGCCATGCGCCACCATTTGCAAGAAGGCTTGCATGGCCGCGGCGTTCGACACGTGCAGCAGTTACTCACTGACACGCGTCAGCGCCAGCGCACGCTCAAGCAAGAGCGTGAAGTGGCACGCACCGCCCTGAAGCAGCTGATTCACCAGATGCTGCACGAGATCGCCGAACTGGGCAGCACCACCGACCGCTTCCAAGACAGCTTGGGTCGCTACGCGGACACCATTGGGCAGGCCGACAGCATCGAGAGCCTGACCGGTGTGGTGCGCGAGATGATCGAGGGCAGCCGCGCGGTGCAATCGGTCGTGGCCCAGACGCAGACCCGCCTACATGATGAGCACGCACGCGCCAGCGAGTTGACCGAGCGGGTGCGCACGCTCGAAGATGAGATCCGCAAACTCTCTGACGAGGTCTCGACCGACCCGCTCACCCAGATCGCCAACCGGCGCGGCATGATGCGCGCCTTCGAGGCGGAACAAGCTCGGGTCGACCGCACGCAATCGCCCTTGGCCATTGGCTTGCTCGATGTTGACAACTTCAAAAAGCTCAACGACCAGCTCGGGCACCAAACGGGCGACGAGGCTTTGAAGTTCTTGGCACGCCGCGTGGGCGAATGCCTGCGTCCGGTCGATGTGGTGGCGCGCTACGGCGGCGAAGAGTTCGTGGTCTTGCTGCCCGACACGCCTGCCGACGAGGGACAGCAAGCCTTGACCCGCTTGCAACGCACGCTCAGCGCCGAGTTCTTCACGCACGACGAGAAAAAGGTGTTCATCACCTTCTCAGCCGGCGTCACGCAGTACCGACCCGGAGAGGCCATCGAAGCCGCCCTCGATCGCGCCGATGTGGCGCTGTACGAAGCCAAGCGCACCGGCAAAAACCGCACCTGCCTGGGTTGATCTGAGCGCACCCAGCTCAGTCAGCGGCCGATGCGACGAGAGGCAGAGCACGCAGCGCCTGCGGTAAAAGGCCAGGCAAGTCGTCGGCCACCAAACCAGCGCCGCCAAACGCTCGGGCGGCCGCCCCATGCAGCCAGCATGACGCGCAGGCAGCTTGCCATGCGGGCATGCCTTGCGCCAACAAGCCCACGATGCAACCAGCCAGCACATCTCCCGTGCCCGCCGTGGCCAAGCTGGCCGGCGCCCCGTGATTGACCGCCGCGCGACCATCGGGTGATGCGATCACGGTGTCAGCCCCCTTGAGCACGATCACCGCGCCACTGCGCAGGGCCGCCGCCCTGGCACGCTCGAGCTTGTCATGGCTGTGGCCTGCATCGAGGTCGCCAAACAAGCGGGCAAATTCGCCCTCGTGCGGCGTCAAGACCACGGCCCGATCGTGGGCGGCAATGGCCGAAAACAACACGTCCGTATCTGACTGGAACGCAGACAAGGCATCGGCGTCCAGCACCACCGAGCGGCCACTGGCCAGCATCGTCAAAGCCAGCGAGCGCAAGGTCTCGGGCTGCATGCCGGCCTGTGCGCCAGGTCCAATGAGCAAGGCGTTCAACCTGCGATCGCTCAGCAACTCACGCAGGGCCATTGGCCAAGTTGACTCGGTGTGATCGGGCAAGGCATGCACCATCACGCAGGTCAAGGCCGTGGCGTAAACGGCCCAACTCGCCGGTGGGACGCACACTGTTGTCAAACCTGCACCCACCCGCGCGGCAGCCGTGGCCGACAGGCGCGCGGCGCCCGTCATGCGCGCACCGCCCCAGACCACGGCATGACCACGCTGGTACTTGTGACCGGCACCATCGACGCTGGGCCAGTGCGACATCCACAAGGCGGGGTCATTGGCCCAGGTCATGACGCCCAAGGATGGCAACACCGACGCCGGCACGCCGATGTCCCGCACGCGCAGCCGACCGCACAGGGCTTTGCCTGGCATCAGCAAATGCGCCGCCTTGCGCCTGAAAAAGGTGACAGTGACGTCGGCCTGGACCGCCCCGAGCGACTGGCCCGTGTCCCCCATAACCCCACTGGGCACGTCCACGGCCACCACCCGCAAACGGCGCTTGCGCGCATCACCCAGCACCGCAAGGCAAAGCCCATCCAACGGGCGGCTCAAACCAGCACCAAACAAGGCGTCAATCACCAACGCCGCGCCGTCCAGGCAATCTGCGGTCATGGGCTGCCAGGCGCGCTCGGGCGAGCCCGCCAAGCTCAACCAATCCTGGGCGGCTCGCTGCGCGTCGCCTTGCCACAAGGCAGGGTCTGCAAACGTGAAAACTCGCACGGGCCAGCCACAGCGATGCAAAACGCCCGCAGCCACGAGGCCGTCTCCCCCGTTCTGCCCGGGGCCACACAGCACCGCCACGGGCCGGGGTGACCACGCCCGCATGACCTCATCGGCCACGGCTTTGCCAGCGGCCAGCATCAACGCAAAGCTGGGCACGCCCGATTGCACTGCACCGGCGTCGGCCTGGGCCATTTGAGAAACGCTCAAAAGTT
>JAVLFO010000539.1:0-5041 GCA_046052805.1 Aquabacterium sp.
ACCGAGATCTACACTCGACTAGTCGTCGGCAGCGTCAGATGTGTATAAGAGACAGGGTCAGCATCTCGTCCATGAGCGCCATGCGTGGCCTGCCACGCAACCTCAGCACCTACGCGGCCACCAAGGCGGGCCTGGCGGCCTTGACCGAGGGCATCCGCGCTGAGCTGCTGCGCACCCCGATCGCCGTGACCACGATTTACCCCGGCTACATCGAGACCGAGCTCAGCAGCAAATCGGCCAAAACGCCCTTGATGGTGGACACGGCCTCGGGTTGCCGCGCCCTGGTGGCCGCCATCGAGCGTGAGCCCGCCAAGGCCTGCGTGCCTGCCTGGCCCTGGACGCTGGTGGGCTGGTTCATGCGCCACGCGCCCCTGGCTTGGGTGTCCAAAATGTCGTGAAAGGCGTCACCGCCGTTCCAAACGGTGGCAAACACGCCACGATCAGCACCGAAACGTGGGATTTCCCGCATAGCGCACCCACGGCCACAATCGCTTGCTACAAACTGTGACAGCTGGGCCCGTGGTTGGGCTCCGATGCCTTGCGCCCGCATGTTTCCGGAGAAATCAATGCCACTGGCCACTTTCAACGCCCGTCGTCTGCTTTGGCTGTGCCTGGGCCTGTCGGCCTTGGTTTTGGCCGGCTGTGCGTTTTCGCCGGCCTACCCGCCCGCGCCTGCTGTCGACACCAGCAAAGCCGAGGCTTACAAGATCGGCGCGCTCGACACGCTCAACATCGTGGTCTGGCGCAACACCGATTTGTCCAGCACGGTCACCGTGCGCCCAGATGGTCGCATCTCCATCCCGCTGGTCGATGACATGCCGGCTTCGGGCAAGACACCGACCGACCTGGGGCATGACATTGAGCGCGCGCTGGCCAAGTTCATCCGCGAGCCCTCGGTCAGCGTGGTGGTCAGCAACTTCAAGGGCGCCCCCACCGAGCAGGTGCGCATCGTGGGTGAAGCGACCAAACCGCAGGCCATCGCTTACCGCGAAAGCATGACCTTGCTCGACGTGATGATCCAGTCGGGTGGCCTGACCGACTTTGCCGACGGCAATCGCGCCGTTCTGGTGCGCGCCACCGTGCCACCCACCCAATACAGTTTGAGGCTCAAGGACTTGCTCAAACGTGGCGATATCTCTGCCAATATCCAGATCAAGCCAGGGGACATCATCATTGTTCCCCAAAGCCCGTTTTGAATCGCCCCTGCGACACGGGCATGATCGCCGCTTCCACTTCGTTTGACGAACACAGTTTCCAGCATGGATGACCTCATCAGCACTTTGAAACAGGCGGCCCTGGGCATCTGGCGTCGTCGCTGGATCGCCATGGCCGTGGCTTGGCCGCTGGCGATCCTCATGGGCGTGGTCGTGGCCAAGATGTCCGACAAGTACGAGGCCACCACCCGCATCTTTGTGGACACCCAGACGGTGCTCAAGCCCCTGATGAAGGACCTGGCCTACCAGCCGGACATCGATCAGCAGGTCAGCATGTTGGCCAAGACGCTGATTTCGCGCCCCAACATCCAATTGCTCATGAGCCAGCCTCAGGTGGGCATGAGCCAGATCACCGGCGTCGAGAAGGACCTGGAAATCGACCGGCTGATGAAAGCCATCAAGGTCGAGCCGTCGGTCAACAACATGTACGCCATCTCGTACAAAGACGCTGACCCACGCCGTGCCCAGCAGCTGGTCAAGTCCTTGGTGGAGATGTTCGTGGACGCCGGCGTGGGTGAAAAGCGCCGCGACTCGGAAGACGCCCGCCGCTTCATCAACGAGCAAATTCGCACCTACGAAGCCAAGCTGGCCGAGGCCGAAGAGCGCCTCAAAGACTTCAAGCTGCGCAATTTCGGCATGACGGGCACGTCCAATCAAGATTACTTCTCGCGCGTCTCCAACCTCTCGGACGTGGTGGCCAAGCTGCGTGTGGACCTCAGTGCGGCCGAGCAAGGGCGTGATGCCCTCAAACGCGAACTGGCTGCCGAAGACCCACAGCTGCCGCCCGACACCAGTGGCCCAGGCGCCGCCCCGACCGAAACCGACACCCGCCTGGACACGCAGCGCAAGCTGCTGGACGACTTGCTGCGCCGCTACACCGACGACCACCCCGATGTGATCGCCACCCGGCGCACCATTGCCCAGCTTGAGCGCCAAAAGCGCCAAGAGATGGAGGCGGCCGCCCGAGGTGGTCGAGGCCGAGGCAACGCGGCCACGAGCCCGGTGTACCAAAAAATCCGCATCTCGCTCGCCGAAGCCGAGGCCAATGTGGCCTCGCTGCGCACCCAGCTGTCGGTGCAGTCGGGTCGACTGGAAGAGACGCGCGGCAAGGCCGGCAAAGTGCCTGAAGCCGAAGCCGAGCTGGCCCAGCTCAACCGCGACTACGACGTGCTGCGCAAGAACTACGACACGCTGGTCGCGCGCCGCGAGTCTGCATCTCTGGGCGTCAAGCTGGACCAATCGGCCCAGCTGGCCGACTTCCGCATCGTCGAGCCGCCCCGCGTGTCAGGCCAGCCTGCCATGCCCAGCCGCTTGTTGCTGGCTGCCGTGGCGCCGGTGGTGGCGCTCTTGATCGGCGCCCTGACGGCCTATGGCCTGATGATGCTGGCACCCGCCGTGCACGACGGTGCCTCGCTCACCGCATTGACAGGCCGCCCCGTGCTGGGCTCGGTCTCGATGTTTGTGAGCGACAGCGCCAAGCAGCTGGAGAAGCGCAACCTGCAAGCCTTCATGGCCACGGGTGCCGCTTTCTTCGCATTGAGTGCGGTCTGGGTGGTTTGGGTTGCCAAACACGCTGCGAGCTGAGGACGCCACGATGAACATCATTGAACAAGCCGCCAAGCGCATGGACGAATTGCGCCGTGCCGGCGTGGATGTGCCTTGGGGAGCGGTGGGCGTTGATGCACCCGCCGGCCAGCCGGCAGGCGCCGCACCGATTGAAGCCCCAGTGCCGAACAGCGTGCCCGCTGACCTGGTCCCTGCCGCGTCCGTTGCACCCGTTGCGCCTCAACCTGGTCTTGCCAGCCACACGGCTGAAGGCAAGCTGCGCCGCTCGCGCGAAGTGGAGCTCGACCTGGACCGTTTGGCTGCCAAAGGCTTCCTGGTCCCCGGCATCGACCGCAGCATGATGGAAGAGCAGTACCGCATCGTCAAACGTCCGCTGCTCAAGAACGCAACCGGTGAGTCGGCCGCACCCATCGCGCGCGGCAACCTCATCATGGTGACCAGCGCGTTGCCGGGCGAGGGCAAGACCTTCAGCGCCATCAACCTGGCCATGAGCATCGCCATGGAACTCGACCACACGGTGCTGTTGGTGGATGCTGACGTGGTGCGCCCTGCCGTGCTCGATCGCCTGGGCCTGCCGCCCGCCAAAGGCTTGCTCGATGTGCTGACGGGCCGTGTCAAAGACATGGCCGATGTCATGCTGCGCACCAACATCCCGAAGCTCACCGTCTTGCCCGCAGGCACGGCCTCGTCGCGCACCACCGAGTTGCTGGCCAGCGGTGCCATGGAAGACCTGCTGGACGAGTTGGCTCGCTCATACCAAGACCGCATCATCATTTTCGACGCCCCACCTCTGCTGCCCTCGACCGAATCGCGCGTGCTGGCCACGCGCATGGGTCAGGTGGTGGTGGTGGTCGAAGCCGATGTCACCACCACGACCAGCATCACCCAGGCGTTTGCCACGCTGGAGTCGTGCCCCGTGGTGATGTCTGTGCTCAACAAATGCCGTGGCAAGGTGGCCAACACCGCCTACGGCTATTACGCGGTCTGACCCCAGGCCTCGTTCAACCGATATCAGGAGAGATCATGCCAACTGTGGCTGTTGTGGGATTGGGCTATGTCGGCTTGCCGCTGGCCGTTGAGTTTGGCAAGGTCTACCCGACCATTGGCCTGGACCTGGCTGTCGACAAGGTCGAGGCTTACAAGCGCTTCGTGGACCCGACCGGCGAGCTGAGCTCTGATGAGCTCAAGGCCGCGGTGCACCTGCGCCCCACCACCGATGCCTCGGCCCTCAAAGAGGCTGACTTCGTGGTGGTGGCCGTGCCCACGCCGGTGGACGAGGCTCACATCCCTGACTTCTCGCCTTTGATCGGCGCCAGCAACGCGGTGGGCAAGAACCTCAAGCGCGGCGCCATCGTGGTGTTCGAGTCCACTGTGTACCCCGGGGCCACCGAAGAGGTCTGCATCCCCATCCTGGAAAAGCAATCCGGGCTGAAGTGGAAAGAAGACTTCTTCGTGGGTTACTCGCCCGAGCGGATCAACCCCGGCGACAAGGTGCACACGCTGACCAGCATCGTCAAGGTCGTCTCGGGTGACACGCCCGCCACGCTGGACACCGTGGCCGAAACCTACGGCAGCATCATCAAAGCCGGCGTCTACAAGGCGTCGAGCATCAAGGTGGCCGAAGCCGCCAAGGTGATCGAGAACACGCAGCGCGACCTCAACATCGCGCTGGTCAACGAGCTGTCACTGATCTTCCACCGCATTGGCATCGACACGCTCGAAGTGCTCGAAGCCGCTGGCACCAAGTGGAACTTCCTGCCCTTCCGTCCGGGCCTGGTCGGCGGCCATTGCATTGGCGTGGACCCGTACTACCTCACGCACAAAGCCGAGGCCATGGGCTATCACCCCCAGGTGATTTTGGCCGGGCGCCGCATCAACGACGGCATGGGCAAGTACATCGCCGAACAGGCCATCAAGCAGCTGATCCAGTCGGGTGCCTCGGTCAAGGGCGCCAACGTGACTGTGCTGGGCCTGACCTTCAAAGAAAACTGCCCTGACCTGCGCAACTCCAAGGTCATCGACGTGATCCATGAACTGCAAAGCTATGGCGTGACCGTCAACGTGCACGACCCTGTGGCCGAAGCCGCTGAGGCACGCCACGAGTACGGCGTTGACTTGGTCGCTTGGGACGACCTGCCCCCCGCTGCCGCCATCGTGTCGGCGGTGTCGCACGACGCCCTGCGCCAGCGCAGCATTGACGAGATCGCCGCCAAGCTCGTGCCCGGCGGTGTGTATGTGGACGTCAAGTGCACGGCCGATGC
>JAVLFO010000540.1:0-1901 GCA_046052805.1 Aquabacterium sp.
TCGACATCGTTTCAAATCAAGAGGACGACCGCCAAGAGGGGCGTCGTCGCTGGAAGGCGTATGCCTCCATGGGGTGGCAGGTTTTGCCTCATGAGGTCAAAGAATGAACACTTCACCTGTTCCCAAACCGGCCCATGTGCCGACGCTCACCGAGGTCATCGACTTTGGCGACACCGAGGCGTCCATGGCGGGCGCGCCCATCGTCACCAGTGGGTTTCCCGATGCCAGCGCATCGGCGTGGTCGCCCATGGCCACGGTGGTGCTGCCGGTGCAGGGTGCTACCGAGCCTGAACTGGCGTTGTCTGCGCCAGTGACGCCTCCCGTGGCAGTCCCGATCGCTCCAATTGACATGCCCTCCGAAGCGCAGATCGCCCAGCGCGTGTTGGGTGACGTGCAAAAGCAGATCGATGGCATGCTGGACTTTCGTCTGAAAGAGGCCATTGGCCCCTTGCTGGCGCGTCACAGCGAAGCCCTGGTGCGCGACTTGCGTGATGAACTCAGTCGCACCATGCGCGATGTGGTGACCCGATCGGTTGCCCAAGAAATGGCCAAGCTGCGTCACCGTTGACGCGGCCCGCGCTGAACAACCCTTACCGAGGTTCAACATGAAGATTCGTTTCGCTCCTGCATTGAACGTGATGGCTGTGGCCTTGTCTGCTGCTTTGGGCGGTTTGGCGAGCATGCCGGCCCTGGCGCAAACCGTGGTCAAGATTGGCCATGTGGCGCCTGTTTCTGGCCCTCAGGCCCACTATGGCCGCGACAACGAAAACGGCGCGCGCATGGCCATTGACGAGCTCAATGCACAAGGCGTGACCATCGCTGGCAAAAAAGTGAAGTTTGAGCTGCTGGCCGAAGACGACGCAGCCGACCCTAAGCAGGGCACCGCCGTGGCGCAAAAGCTCTGCGACGCCAAGGTCAATGGCGTGGTCGGACACCTCAATTCGGGCACAACCATCCCGGCTGCCAAGGTGTACGCGCAGTGCGGTTTGCCCATGGTGACGCCATCGGCCACCAACCCCGAGCTGACGCAGTTGGGCTACAAGGGCGTGTACCGCTTGCTGGCCAACGACAACGCGCTGGGCGCGGGTCTGGCCAACTACGCGGCGCACACGCTCAAGCTCAAGAAGGTCGCCATCATTGACGACCGCACGGCCTACGGCCAAGGCGTTGCCGATGTGTTCGCCAAGACGGCCAAAGAGTTGGGCCTCGAAGTGGTCAGCCAGCAGTACACGAATGACAAGGCCGTTGACTTCAGCGCCATCCTGACCTCGATCAAGAGCAAGAAGCCCGATGGCATCTTCTTTGGTGGCATGGACCCCCAAGCTGGCCCCATGCTGCGCCAGATGCAGCAGTTGGGCCTGAACAAGGCCTATCTGTTTGGTGGCGATGGCATTTGCACCGACAAGTTGATGGAGCTGTCGAGCGGCGCCAAGACCTTGTCCAATGTGGTGTGCGCAGTGGGCGGTGCCTCGCTCGACAAGCTGCCCAATGGCAAAGCCTGGCGAGCCAAGTACGACGCGAAGTTCCCTGGCCAGTTCCAGGTCTACTCGCCCTACACCTACGACGCCACGATGTTGCTGGTCGATGCCATGAAGCGCGCCAACTCGGTTGACCCCAAGGTCTACGCACCCAAATTGGCCGATGGCTTTCAAGGCGTGACCGCCAAGATCGCGTTTGAGCCCAATGGCGACTTGAAGAGCCCGGCCATGACGCTCTATGCCTACAAAGAAGGCAAGAAGGTCGCGCTGAACTGAGCAAATCCTTGCTACAATCGTTGGCTTCGGAGAGGTGGATGAGCGGTTTAAGTCGCACGCCTGGAAAGCGTGTGTAGGTTAATCCCTACCGCGGGTTCGAATCCCGCCCTCTCCGCCAGAACGAACTAAGCCCTTGATTTTCAAGGG
>JAVLFO010000541.1:0-2121 GCA_046052805.1 Aquabacterium sp.
ATGACTCTGACTTTGGCTTGGGTGGGTCGGTGTGGACAAAGGACGAAGCGCGCGGCAAGCGTGTGGCCAGCCAAGTCGACCCCGGGATGATGTTCGTCAACAACCTCAACTGGTTGGATGCTGAGTTGCCCTTCGGTGGCATCAAGGATTCTGGCTACGGACGTGAACTGGGGAACATGGGCATCCAGGAGTTTGTCAACAAGAAGCTGGTGCGCACGGGGCACTTTGCGGCGCCGGCTTGAGCCGGTCGTCCCCACCGACCTCAGTCAGCTGCTTGTCGACACTCACCCACAAGGACCAAGCCATGACACGCAAGATGAGAGCCGCCCAGGTCGAACAATTTGGACAACCCTTGGTACTCAAGGAGCTTGATATACCCACGCCTGGGCCCGGCCAGGTCCTGGTCAAGACCGAGGCCTGTGGTGTGTGCCACACCGACCTGCACGCTGCTAGCGGGGACTGGCCGCTCAAGCCCTCACTGCCCTTCACGCCGGGCCACGAGGGCATTGGCATCGTGACTGTGTTGGGTGCCGGTGTCACCGCCGTGAAGGTGGGTGACCGCGTTGGTGTGCCGTGGCTGTATTCAGCCTGCGGTCACTGCGAGTTCTGCTTGGCCGCTCAAGAGCCCGTCTGCGCAGAGGCGCAGTTCGGTGGCTACACGCGCAACGGTGGCTTTGCCGAGTACATCCTGGCCGATCCAAATTACGTGGCGCACATCCCCGCTGGCTTGTCTGCGGTCGATGCAGCCCCTTTGATTTGCGCTGGCATCACCTCGTACAAAGGCATCAAAGAAACGCAGGCCAAGCCCGGGCAATGGGTGGTGATCTCGGGCATCGGTGGCTTGGGCCACCTGGGCGTGCAATATGCCAAGGCCATGGGCCTGCACGTGTGCGCAGTGGACATTGACGACGCCAAGCTGGCGCATGCGACACGCCTGGGCGCCGATGTGGTGGTCAACGCCATGAGGGGCGACCCCGTGGCGGCGGCCATCGAGGCGACCTCAGGTGGCGCACATGGGGTGCTGATCACCGCGCCGTCATTGCCGGCTTTCAAGCAAGGCGTGGGCATGACCCGCAAGCACGGCACCTGCGTGTTGGTGGGTATCCCGCCGGGTGAGTTTCCGACGCCCCTGTTCGATGTGGTGGCCAATTGCATCACCATCCGCGGCTCCTTTGTCGGTACCCGCGGCGACATGGCCGAGGCCTTGGGGTTCGCTGCCGATGGCAAGGTCAAGGCAGACATCGAACTGCAGCCGCTCTCAGGCATCAACCAGGTTTTTCAGCGGCTGGGCAAGGGCGAGGTGCCATCGCGGGTGGTGCTCGACTTTTCACAGCAGTGACGCAGCACGGCCCCGATTGGCCCATTTGACCGCAAAGGACATTCCATGACCTGGTCGCAAGGCAAGTTCGCTCATGCGAGAGCTTGAACCGCCGAGTTCGGTGCTGGCGAACTCATCGCTCTCGCAGCGTGCGCTCGCGAACAGACCAGCGAGCCTCGTGCATCTACAACCATGTGGCGCCTTCTTCGTTTTTCGTCGCAGGTCGGCATCACCCAAAAAAGGAATCACATCATGAAGCAAACACATTCAAACTTGATCATCGCCACCCTCGCCATGGCTGGCGCGCTTGCTGCTGCAAGCCCTGTCATGGCCCAGGTCGCGGGCACGGCCACGAGCGTCACCGAGTCCACGAAAGAGGCCATGGGCTGGAGCGTCAAAAAGACGCTGATGGGCAAGAACGTTTACAACGACGCCGATGTGAAGGTCGGCAAGGTCGAGGACTTGATCGTCTCACCTGAAAAGAACGTGTCTTATGTCATCGTGGGGGCGGGTGGCTTTGTGGGCATCAACCGCCACGACGTGGCGATTCCGGTCTCGCAGATCCAGAACAAGGCGGGCAAGCTGGTGCTGAGCGGCGCGACCAAAGCGTCGATCAAGGCCATGCCTGAGTTTGTCTACAAAGACTGAGGCTGCGCGTCGCTGCGCGGTGGCCTTTGGTTTGTCACCGAGCCCCGCCCAGCGTCGCTGCCAAATTGATGCGCGACAAGCGGACAGCTGGCAAGATGGCGGCCAGCAGTCCGACAAAAACGGCCATGCTCGCCTGCGTCTGCAACTGTCTCTTA
>JAVLFO010000542.1:0-1697 GCA_046052805.1 Aquabacterium sp.
CTGCACAACATCACCGCCAGCGCCACCAATGCTGCGGGCAACACCAGCCCGACCACGGGCGTGTACGCCATCACCGTCGACACCCACGCCCCGGATGCGCCCACAGCCATCCAGCTGAGCGACGATGTGGCCCCCAAGACCGGCAGCATCAACAGCGGTGACACCACCGACGACGCCACGCCCACCATCAGAGGCAAGGGCGAACCCGGGGCCACCGTCACGGTGCTGGACAACGGCCAGCCCATTGGCACGGCCACCGTGGGCAGCGATGGCGCGTGGAGCCTCACGCCCACCACGCCTTTGGTGGACGGCTCGCACGCCATCACCACCACGGCCACCGATGCGGCGGGCAACACCAGCCCCGCGTCCACCCCTGTGAGCTTCACGCTGGACACCTCTGGCGTGACCTCCCCCACCATCACCACCGTCACCGATGACGTGGGCAGCGTGCAAGGTGCCGTCGCCAAGGACGGTGTCAGCGATGACACCAAGCCCACCATCGCAGGCACCGCCCCTGCGGGCACCACCGTGACCGTCTATGACGGCACCACCGTGCTGGGCACCACCACGGCCGATGCTTCGGGCAAGTGGAGCTTGACGCCAAGCGCAGACTTGGCTGAAGGCCCGCACAGCTTCACAGCCACCGCCACCAACGCGGCCGGTGTGGTCAGTGCGCCCACGCCAGCCTATGGTTTGACCATTGACACGCATGCGCCCGATGCGCCCAAGATTGGCGCCATCAACGACGATGTGGGCTCGGTGCAAGGCCCGATTGCCGAGGGTGCCACGACCGATGACAAGACCCCAACCGTCACCGGTTCGGGCGAGCCCGGTGCCACCATCAAGGTCTACGACGGCGGCAGCCTCATTGGCACGGCCACCGTGGGCAACGATGGCACTTGGAGCATGACCCCGGCGACGCCTTTGAACGAAGGCGCGCACAGCATCACCGTGACGGCCACCGACGCTGCGGGCAACACCAGCGCGCCCAGCCCCGCTCAGACCTTCATCATTGACACGGTCGCGCCCAACGCGCCCAGCATCGGCGGCTTGCTCGACGATGTCGGCGCCGTCCAAGGCCAGATCGCCAATGGCAGCACCACCGATGACGCCAAGCCCACGCTCTCGGGCACAGCCGAAGCCGGATCCACCGTCCATGTGCTGGACAACGGCAAGGACATTGGCTCTGCCGTGGCCGACGCCAACGGCAACTGGAGCTTCACGCCCACCCTGCCCTTGCTGCAAGGCGAGCACAGTTTGACCGCCGTGGCCGTTGACGCCGCAGGCAACACCAGCGCCCCCAGCGCTGCACGCACCTTCACCCTCGTGGGCGATGGCGCACCAGCCGCCCCGGCCATCGACAACGTCCTGGACGATGTCGGCGCCGTGCAGGGCAATGTGGCCAAGGGCTCGGGTGTCACCGATGACACCCACCCCACCATCAAGGGCACCGCCGAGCCTGGCGTGACCGTCAAGGTCTTTGACGGCGCCACCCTCATCGGCACCACCACCGCTGCGGCCGATGGCACCTGGAGCGTCACACCAGCCACGCCTTTGGCAGACGGCCTGCACAACATCACCGCCAGCGCCACCAATGCTGCGGGCAACACCAGCCCGACCACGGGCGTGTACGCCATCACCGTCGACACCCACGCCCCGGATGCGCCCACAGCCATCCAGCTGAGCGACGATGTGGC
>JAVLFO010000543.1:0-8230 GCA_046052805.1 Aquabacterium sp.
TCGACAGGTCCGGTGCGTGAACCGATCACCAGGCAGCCGCTGGCCATGGCTTCGAGCATTGACCATGACAGCACGAAGGGGTAGGTGAGGTAGATGTGGGCTGCAGAGACCTGCAGCACGCGCCGATAGACGTCGTAGGGCACCTTGCCCAGAAAGTGGGTGCGTGTGGCGTCCAGCCTGACCTCCCGCAGCAATTTTTCGCGCCAGTTGGGGGCATCGATGGGCTTTTGGCCATAGCTGACTTCATCGCCTCCGATGATCACGGCGTGACAGCGTGGGTGTGCTTTTTGCACCTTTTCCAAGGCGCGCATGAAACTGTGAAAACCGCGGTATGGCTCCAGGTTGCGAGCGACGTAGGTGATGACCGGATCGCCGGCACGCACCGTGTGCCCATTGGGCAGTGTGAGCTGCGCTGAGGCGTCGGGGCGCAGCAAATCAGTGTCGATGCCTTCATGCGCCAGCTGGATCTTCGGCAGAAAGTCGCTCGGGTGGCGGCTGCGTTGCCACTCGGTGGGGCTGACGCCGATGTCGCAATGCGTCAGATTGAGTGTGTGCAGCGCGTTCCAAGTCCGCATGCGGGTTTGTGTGTCAAAGCTGCAGGGAAACTCGGGGTCGAAACCCATGTCACTGCCCGGTGTGCCGTAAAACCATTCGCAGAAATGGATGAGCCGCGCGTCGGGGAACACGTCCTTGGCGTAGAGCGTTTCGCCCCAACCAGGATGGGCCAGGATGGCGCCCGGTTGCCAGCCCTTGGCCTTGAGTTGCAACATCTTGCGCGCGGTGGCCTGCCCGTGCAGCACGGCGTTTTCCATCTGACGCAGGTAGGGGTGTTGCCCGTCCTGACCTTTGCGGTGCAGGTCATAAGGAAGCCAGCGGACATTCGGCAGACCCGGTGCGGTCTTGAGCCCCATGCCGATGACCTCCCAGCCGGGTTCGCGCGACCACACCTGGGCCAGTCGGCGAAACTGGCCAGGAAAATTCTGGTGAATGACAAGGAGGCGCATGGTTGATCTTGAGAAAGGCAGGCCCAGCCGACAGAGGGCCAGGCCTGCACGGGAGTGCCGTTGGCCGATCAGGCCCAGTTGGCAGCGAGCACTGGGGTCAGTTGGGCCCGCTGTGCGTCACTCAAGGTGGTCTGGCCGAGCGGCGGCGGAGTCATGGCGGACATCGCCTGCACCAGGTTTGTCACTTGGGTGTCAGCCAGCGACTTCCCACCTGCGGTGATGCGCTCCACATGGTGTGACGCTCCTGCCGACCACTGGCGGATGGTCACCCGGTCGGTGGTCCCGATGATGCTGACCACCAAGTCCTGGCCCGATTGGCTGAACCACAGCTGGTCATTGGCAACCCCGGTGCCAAACGTCAACTGGTCGAGGTTGCCGATGGAGGCATCCGCATCGTCGATCACGTCTTGGCCATTGGTTCGGCTGAAGCTGTACGTGTCGCTGCCGAAGCCTCCATACAAGGTGTCGTTGCCACTCCCTCCGACCAAAAGATCGTTGAGATTTGTACCGAACAGGCGGTCACTTCCCGCGCCGCCAGACAATTGCACGCGCAATGCACTGCCGCTGCCATCAATGACGTTGTCTTGCGCATTGCCAAAGACGGTGAAGCTGTTGCCAGAGCTTGGCGCAACCTCATAGATGTCGAGCTTCTCAAGCTGCGCTGCCATCGTGTAGGAGATGGCCTTGAGGCCGAACAGCGTGACTGTGTCTGTACCTTCGTTGGCGAGTTCCGTGATGCGATCTCCGGTGTCGGACACGTAGTACTGGTCGTCTCCCGCGCCGCCGAGCATGCTGTCTTGCCCCAGACCACCCCACAGCACGTCAGAACCGGTGCCTCCGTAGAGCGTGTCGTTGCCGCCGGCGCCGTACAGACCATCATCGCCAGCTTCGCCATACAAGGCCATGCCAGCGGAGTCACCTGCGGTCAGCGAGTTGTCCAAGGCATTGCCGCGCAGCGTCACGAACCCAGCGCTGACGGGTGCCATGTCGAACACCTCGATGGCTTCGACGTTGTCGTTCAAGGTGTAGCTGTCGGCCTGAATGAAGAACATGAGGACGGTGTCGTAGCCGTTGGATGCGTCCTCCTGCACAACGTCACCGATGTTGTCGACGTAGAAGTAGTCGTTGCCTGCGCCGCCGATCATGGTGTCTGCGCCGACATCACCAGAGAGATAGTCGTCGCCAGCGCCGCCTGACAAGACGTTGTTGAACTCGTTGCCGCCCAGGACGTTGTTCAAAGCGTTGCCCGTGGCTTTGAGTGCGTTCGCAGCGCTAGAGGCCAAGTCCATGTCTTCTACGAAATCCGGTAAGACGTAGTTGACCAAGGTCACGATGCGGTCGTACTCGGCAGGCGTGGTCTCGATAACAAGGTCGTTTACGTTGTCCACGGAATAGGCGTCGTTGCCTGCGCCGCCCACCATGGTGTCGATGCCTGAGCCGCCGTCGAGGATGTCGTTGCCCATGCCGCCGACAAGAGCGTCTGCACCATTTCCACCTTGCAGAGTGTCGTTGCCGGCATCCCCAAACAGCCAGTCATCCCCATCGAGTCCGCTGACGGAATCAGAGCCTGTCGTACCGAAGACGAAGTCAGCAGTGCGTTGTCCTGCCCACGTACCACCACCAGTGGGCAGTTTAATGAGCCCCGTGTTCATGATGGCATCGATCGCAGATGTGGACCATGTGACGCCATCGGAGAATTTAAATTGCTCGATTTTGTGATAAGGGAAGTAAAAGTAGCTCTCGATGGTGACCGAGTCGCCTCTCCCATAGCTCACAACCAAGCCACCGTATCGGTCCTGTTTAACAGATGCGACATCAGTTGAATTCACGTTAGTGAAGGTGATCACATCGGTGTTGCCAACAGTGGTGTCGGCGTCATAGATGTAGTCGACGCCACTTCCCATGGAGAAGACATAGGTGTCGGTGCCAGACCCACCTTGAAGGGTGTCGTCCCCTTCACCGCCTATGAGGGTGTCAGCACCAGCGTCGCCATACAGGGCATCGTTGTTGGCTCCTCCTTGCATCACATCATCGCCAGGGCCCCCGTAGAGCATGTCATTGTCGGCTCCACCGTCGAGTGTGTCGTTGCCATCATTGCCGTACAAAGAGTCTTTGCCATCTAGCCCATTGATCACATCGCCATTGGATGCCCCATACAGGGCATCGTCGGAGTCGCTGCCTGATGGAAGCCTGGCCAGGATGGCGGAGATGCCCCAGCGCGTGCCATCGACGAACTGAATTTGTTGAAGCGGATTGATGGCGTTGATAGGGGAGTTTTGATAGAAAAAATCCTTGATGGTGATTTGATCGCTGGTGCCGGTGATTGTGATGATCAAAGATGTTCCTGAAATGCCAAACTTGATCTCACTGGGTGCTACCCCAGGTTTGAACGATAGGTTGTTGGCTGACACCATGACGTCTTTTCCGTCACCTTTACCAAAGAGGCAGGTGTCGCTGCCAAGGCCGCCATCGATGTAGTCGTTACCTGTACCGCCATCGAGGGTGTCATCTCCGTCGATGCCGTACAGGGAGTCATCGCCGCCCTGGCCATTGATTGCTTCAGAGTAGTAAGTGCCACTGATGGTTTCAGCCGATTCGGTGCCAGCGAAAAGCTTCTTCAGAATGGCCGAAATGCTCCACGTCGTTCCGTCAGAGAACTTGATTTCTTGAAGCGGGTTGCGACTGTTGTTGGTCGTGCCGTTGTCTAGGAAGTCTTCGACGAGGATCCGATCATTGGAGTTCGCAATTTTGATTTCCAAGTCGGTATTCGAGGTGCTCAGCATGACCTCGGCTGGAGCTAATCCAGGCTTGAAGCGCAGTGTGTTGATGGAGCCGGGGTCGCTGGTGGAAATGGCGCCTATGGTGTCTTGCCCATCGCCCTTTCCAAAGAGGTAAGTGTCGTTGACATCATCCTCGCCGTCACCGTTGACGTAGTCATTGCCAGCGCCACCGTCAAGGGTATCCCTGCCGTCTTGACCATAAAGTGAATCGTTGCCGGCGCCGCCTGTGATCAATTCGCCCTTGGACGTTCCATCAATTCTGTCGGCGAATTCCGTGCCTGCGTAGAGCTTTTTCAAGATGGTTGATATGTTCCACGTGGTGCCATCATCGAACTTGATTTGTTGCAGCGGGTTTCGGGGATTGACTGGGTCACCGGTGTTCAGAAAGTCTTGAATGGTGATCTGGTCCGTCGTGCCGGCAATCTTGATGACCAGCGCATCTCCGTCCCTGGCATAGATGCTCAATGGGTTCGGTGCTGTGCCGAAGGTAACCTCTGTGGGGGCAACGCCTGGCTTGAACAAGAGAGTATCAACCTTGCCCGTTGTGGGATCATCAATGGCGCCGATCACATCTCGGCCATCTCCTTTGCCAAACAGGTAGGTGTCGCTGCCAAGGCCTGCATGGATGGTGTCATTACCGGCTCTGCCGTTGATGACATCCGCATTGGGTGTCCCATAAAGCACATCAGGGCCATCGGTGCCAATGGCAAGTTGGCTCAGCACCTTCTTCACATCCCAGGTTGTGCCGTCTGAAAACTTCAGATACTCCACCACACTGCTGGATGCGCCGTTGCTGGAGAAGTAGTCATTCACAAGCAAGCTGTCATTGGTGCCATTGAGCAGGATGATCAGATCGTCACTCGAACTGACGAGGGTCACGTCGGAAGCGGTGATGTTTGGGCCAAGCGAAATGGTGTCAGGGTTGACGCCCACTGAATCGGAGTCTTCGTTGTGGATGGTGTCTTGGCCCGACCCTTTGCCGAACAAGTACACGTCTGATCCAGCGCCGCCTCTGAGCTCATCGTTCCCACTGCCGCCATCGAGGGTGTCGTTGCCGTCATCTCCTCGAAGGTAGTCGTTGTCCTCGTTGCCTTGGAGGCTGTCGTTGTCGGCGCCGCCATATAGCGCGTCGATTCCTGTGCCGCCTTTGAGGGTGTCGGCTCCTGCGTCGCCGTACAGTTGGTCGCTGTACTCGTTGCCCTGGATACTGTCGTTGCCGTCTCCCCCGTAGAGGAGATCGGTTCCCGTGTCGCCATCGATCACGTCATCGCCCGCGTAGCCGAAAACGGTATCGTTGCCGCTGCCGCTGTTGATGGTGTCGTTGGCAGCGTAGCCGTGCAAACGGTCATCGCCTGTTGTGGGTACCATCGCCTTGGACTTGACGTCGGCATAGTTCCACACCGAGCCTCCGGCGAATTTGATGCGCTCAACCGCGCTGCTGGTGACGCCGTCGCGCTCAAAATAGCCAACCACGCGCAAACTGTCACTGGTGCCGTTGAGGAGGATGATCAAATCGTCACCCGAGTGGGTGAGTGTCAAATCGGCGGTGGTGATGCCTGCTTCTAGCAAAATCGTGTCATGACTGGATCCGGCCGCTTCAATGCTTCCGTTGCTGATGGTGTCTTGACCCGCCCCTCTGCCGAAAAGATACACGTCGTCGCCGGTGCTGTCGCTCCAGTAATAGCCGTTTCCGCCGACCAAGTAGTCGTTGCCACTGCCTCCTTCGAGTGTGTCGTTGCCTGGCCCGCCGTACAGGGTATCGTTGCCGGAGCCGCCAGAAATGGCGTCATCTGAGGCGTAACCTGTGAGGGTGTCGTTGCCAGCTGTGCTTTGCAAGACTTTGGCTTTGACTGTGGAGGTGTCCCACGTGGTGCCATCGGCAAAGCGAAGGGCATCAAGCGCGTAGCCAGCCGTGGCGTCGAAGATAAAGTAGCTGCTTACAGCCAAGCTGTCGGTGGTGCCGTTGATCTTGATGAGCAGATCGCTTTCAATTCGACGCAGAGTGACATTTGAAGGAACAACGCCCGTCTTGAAGAGGATGCTGTCGGCAATAGAGCCGCGGCCGTATTCATCGGGGGCGTTTATGGTGTCTTGGCCATCACCGATGCCGAAGAGGTAAGTATCAGTCCCTCCCCCGCCAAGCAGGTAGTCGTTGCCGCTGCCACCATCGAGCGCGTCGTTACCGCCTTCACCATACAGGGTGTCATTGCCTGCGCCGCCGGCAATGCTGTCGTCGGATGCATAGCCAGTGAGCGAGTCGTTGCCTGCAGTGCTCTGTAGGACTTTGGCCTTAACGGTGGAGGTGTCCCACGTCGTGCCATCGCTGAAGCGAAGGGCGGCAAGCGCGTAGCCAGCCGTGGCGTCGAGGATAAAGTAACTGCTGACAGTCAAGCTGTCGGTGGTGCCGTTGATCTTGATGAGCAGGTCGTTTTCAATTCGACTCAGAGTGACATTTGAAGAAGCAATGCCTGTTTTGAAGAGGATGCTGTCGGCAATAGAGCCACGTCCGTATTCATCGGGGGCGTTTATGGTGTCTTGGCCATCGCCGATGGCAAAGAAGTAAGTATCAGTTCCTGCCCCACCAAACAGGTAGTCGTTGCCACTGCCGCCATCGAGGGTGTCGTTACCGCCTTCACCGTACAGGGTGTCATTGCCAGCGTCGCCAGCAATGCTGTCGTCGGTGGCATAGCCAGTGAGCGAGTCGTTGCCTGGAGTGCTCTGTAGGACTTTGGCCTTGACGGTGGAGGTGTCCCACGTCGTGCCGTCGTTGAAGCGAAGGGCGGCAAGTGCGTAGCCAGTCGTGGCGTCGGCTAGGAAGTAGTTCTCGACAGTCACACTGTCGGTTGTGCCGGCTATTTCTATCAGCAGGTAATTTCCGCTGCGTCTGAGCGACACATCGCCAGGCAAGACCCCAGCCTTGAAAAAGAGGCTGTCGGTAACCGCACCACGTCCGTACTCGTCAGGGGCGTATATGCGGTCTTGACCATCGCCTCTGCCGAAGAGGAAAGTATCAGACCCTGCGCTACCAAAAAGGGCGTCATTGCCAGCGCCACCATCAAGCGTGTCGTCCCCGGCCTCACCGTAGAGGTTGTCAGCGCCCGAGCCGCCACTCAACAAGTCAGCCCCATCGCCCGCTTTGAATGTGTTGTTGCCTTGGTCGCCCAGGTACACGTCCTTCTTGGCTGAGCCTATCGTTGCGCTTGCTTGGAACAGTCCCAAGGCGGGGAGCTGACTCAACAGCGGCAAGTTGCTCGGTGCGGACGCCAGCAAACTGCGCAGGGTGCTCGCGCTATCGAATCCGATGGCGGTCATGGTGTCGCTAGCGAACTGACTCAACTCAAGCACATCGGTGATGGCTTTCGTGATGTCCGTGGATTGCGTGCTGCTGACCAAGGCCCGCATCTTGGTCAAATCGATGCGCAAGCCTTGTTCATCGACCACCAACTCAATGGCGTCAAAATACGGCTTCAGTCTTGTCTGTACGGCCAGTGCGCTGTACACGGATTCCTTCAAAGCGTTGTATGCGGAATTCAAGGAGTCAGTGACTGCTGGTGGCAGCGTCACGTTCCATCGGTTCATCAAGGTCGCCAAGCCTTGTTGCCCGTTGAATTGCTCCAGCGCAATGACTTTTTTATACAGCTCTGGGTTTTGCTGGGCGAAGGTTTGAACCCTTTGCGCAGTGGTGCCTGTCGCGCCTGGAGCCATGAATACAAACGCTTCCGAGGTGTCAAGGCTCGACGTGGCGCCCCATTGTTGGATCAGTGTGTCAAGCAGCGCTCGCTGTTCGTCGTGTGTTTTGGCAGCGGTAAACGCCGTGACCGTGGCCGTAAGGTTCTGTGCGGCTGTTTTCATGAGCGCGCGCGTGATGTAACTCGCGTTGCTGGTGTCGGCCAGGCTCATTGCCTCTCGAAGGCTGTGCACCAAGCCGCTGCCCTGCATGTTGGGCAGGCTGCGCGCGGTCTCGGTGACCGCGACGTCAGGCAGATCGGTGTAGAAGGGGTTGTCGGCGAGGTTGAGGTTGGCTGCCGAGTCGTTGGTGACGAGCACGCTGTCGACTTCAGACGTGCTGGTGCTGGTGCCCACGCGGCGCGTCACCAGGGCTTTGCCGGTGACGCTGTTACCGCCGCCCAGGTTGACGTTGGTGGCGGTTTCTTGCAGTTGGATGCTGACGATGCCCAGGGCGCTGAGCGTGCTGAGTTCACCCGCATCGGTCACGCCGTTCTGGTTCTTGTCTTGCCAGATGCGTAGCTGGCTGAAGGCGGCGTCGCGGCTGTCGAAGAGGTTTTTGCCGTCGCCGACTTGGTGAGTGTCCAGCGCGCGCAGGGCCTCGAAGCCGGTGGTGGCTTTGCGGGTGACGCCGCCCACGGTGATGTCAGTGTCGACGCCCAGCAATTCTTTGCCAGAGGTGATCTGGCCGTCCTGATCCAGGTCGTTGACCAGCCAGCC
>JAVLFO010000544.1:0-1914 GCA_046052805.1 Aquabacterium sp.
CGCCGCGAGAAGTCGACCGTGTGGATATGGTCGAAGACGATCTGGGTCTGGAATCGTTCGGCATGCTCGAGGAATCGCTGCATCAGCTCCGGGCCCTGCACGCCCTGGGCGTCGGCCGGCCAGTTGTCGACCTCGGTGGTGGTCATCAGTTGGCCGCCTTGGGCCATGCCCGTCACCAAGGTGGGCTTGAGGTTGGCGCGTGCTGCATAAATCGCGGCGCTGTAGCCAGCAGGGCCAGAGCCCAGGATCAGGACGTTGCTGTGTTGGGGCGTGCTCATGTCTTGTCTTTCTGTGGTGTGAGGTCGCTGCGTGGTCGGAGATGTGCGGTCTTCACGGCCTTACTTTGCCCCTCATGGGACCTCTGAGCCCCATAAAGTGCTTAAAAATTCCGCATCAATGCCGAAAATTGTAGAGACAGGTTGTACGTCACACACGTAAGCGGGTGAAAAGCCCACTTGCAACCCTTTTTTTCCGACAGGCCCACCCGCTGAAACGCAAGAGGAGCTGCCATGGCCATGCTGTCCAATCTCGATCTCATCCGGCGCGTGCCGTTGTTTTCCATGCTGACACAGGCGCAAGCCGAGTCCATCGCCGAGGGCGTGGTCAAGCGCCGTTACCGCCGTGGCGAGCTGATCGTCGAACGCGGCCGCAAAACCAATTCGCTGTTCATCTTGTTGACGGGGCGTGCCCGTGTGGTGGCCTCTGACGAGCGTGGCCGCGAAGTCATTTTGGCGGTGCTCGAAGCCGGTGACTACCTGGGTGAAATGAGTCTGATCGACAACGACCCCCACTCGGCCACCGTGCGCGCAGAGGTGCAAACCGATGTGCTCGTGCTGGGTCGCACCGAGTTCGCCCGTTGCCTGCCTGAGAACTCCTCGCTGAGCTACGCCATCTTGCGCGGCCTGGTGCAGCGCCTGCGCAATGCCGACCGCCAGATCGAGTCGCTGGCCCTGCTGGACGTGTACGGCCGCGTGGCCCGTGCCCTGCTGGATATGGCCGATGACGACGCAGGCGAGAGGGTCATCCGTGGCAAGGTGTCGCGCCAGGATCTGGCCAAGCACGTGGGCGCTTCGCGCGAGATGGTCAGCCGCGTCATGAAGGACCTGGAAGAGCGCGGCCTCATCGAGACGCAAGAAACGGGCAGCGTGGTGCTCAAAGAACGTTTGGTCGCCACAGCCTGATCCCACTCGCGCTTGTCTTGAACGCCCCTTGCGAGGGGCGTTTTGCATGGCTGAACGGCGCTGAAAAACCCGCACAATGCGGGCATGACATTTCCTTTGGGTTCCATGAGAGCCGATGGCGCCGCGCCTGCCAAAGGCGCTGAGCGCCGCTCGGATGCCACTGCGGCACCTCGCGTCACGGGGCGTTTGCACCGCGTGCCTGCTCAAACCGTGGCCGAGCCCGCTGAGCCGGTCGAAAACACCCTCAGATTCCAGTTCGGCTTGTTGTTGGGTGGCGTGCTGTGGCTGCTGGCCTTGCTGTCTTTGCTCAGCCACAACCGCCTCGATGCGGCGTTCACCACCTCTGGGCAGCACATTGAGCCCAGCAACTGGGTGGGCCATGGCGGCGCCTATGCCTCTGACCTGGCGCAAATGCTGTTTGGCCATTCGGCCTGGTGGTTGCTGGCCATTGGCTTGCGCGTCTGGCTGGGCGCTTTGGCGCGCTGGTTGCGGCGCGACACCGCTGTCAGCGTGACCGTCGGCGCGCAGCCTGCTGCCGCATGGCAAGGCGCTGATGTGTCGTCGCCCTGGCGATTCTGGCTGGGCGTGGTACTGGTGATGTGCGCCAGTTGCGCCCTGGAGTGGACGCGTCTTTACAAACAAGAGCTGACCCTGGCCGGTGAGCACGCAGGCGGCATCTTGGGCTTGAGCCTGGGGCACTTGAGCAGCAAATGGTTGGGCTTCAATGGCTCGG
>JAVLFO010000545.1:0-2686 GCA_046052805.1 Aquabacterium sp.
TGTAGGCGTCTTCCATCTCATCGAACTGACGCGCCAGGACTTCAAGCTGCGCAGACACGGCCCACTCGGCGTTGTAATGGCGTTGGCGAATCCAGTCGGCGGCGGCACCCAGCAAAGCCTCGTCTTGCAAGAGCATCAAGTGCACGTCCAGCAGCGCGGCCAACTCGGCGGGTGCATCGGCAGGCAGGTCGTGCTTGAGGGTTTCGAATTCGGTGGACACCACATCGCGCGCAGTCAGCATGCGCGCGATTTCGCTGTCGATCGACGCAGGGTCGATGAACACGTGGGGCACGTCGACCCGGCTGGATGCGACCAGCACGGCACGGCCAATGGCCACACCTCGGGAAACGGGCAAGCCGAAGATCTGGATGCTCATGTCACTATGCTATCAGCGCGAGCCCCTGCTTGTGGTGGGGATTTGCACCCGCATGGTCCTTGTCACGCAACCGTCACGCCTTGTTCATGGCTGCGTCACCCAGGACGTCAAAACTGCCTACTCATGTCCAAGACCACACCCCGACTGGAGATGACCATGCGTGAGCTTCCCTTGCCCACCCTGCCGATGGCTGGCCTGTCTTCGCACCTCACGGCCGAGTCCCGCGCCGCCCGGAGGTCACTTCACCCAAGCTCGGATGCAAGCTCGCAAACCGCAGCATCTGCCCGCCCTGCCCTGGAAGTCGTTTGGGCACGCACTGAAGAAGATGTTCGCGCTGCGCAGCGCCTGAGGTACGAGGTCTTCGCCACCGAAATGGGCGCTCGCTTGAGCGTCCCAGCTGGCAGCCCCAAGGGCCACGACATCGACCTGTTCGACCCCTACTGCGAACACCTGTTGGTGCGCCTGGCCAGCCTGGACGGCCAGCCCGGTCAGGTCATCGGCACCTACCGCGTGCTGACGCCGGCTTCGGCCAAACGCGTGGGCGGTTTGTACAGCGAGACCGAGTTCGATCTGACCCGCCTGCGCCCGCTGCGCGCCAAAATGGTCGAGTTGGGCCGCTCGTGCGTGCACCCCGACCACCGCAACGGCGGCGCCATCATGGCGCTGTGGGGCGCACTGGCTGAGTTCATGGTGCGCAACGACCTGGACACCATGATCGGCTGCGCCAGCATCAGCATGCGCGACGGTGGCCACATGGCCGCCAGCCTGTGGGAGCAGCTGCGCCAAACGCACCTGGCCCCCATCGACGTGCAAGTGCGCCCGCGCCTGCCCCTGCCCGTTGAAGAGCTCAACCGTTCGCTGCAAGTCGAAGCGCCGGCCTTGATCAAGGGCTACCTGCGCGTGGGCGCCAAGGTGCTGGGCGCCCCGGCCTGGGACCCAGACTTCAACACCGCCGACCTGCCCATGCTGATGCGCATCGACGACCTGCCGGCCCGCTACCGCCGCCACTTCTTGGGCGCCTGAAGGGCATAGACTGCGCGCCATGAGCACCATGGCACGCCCCCCTTCTTCCAAAGCCCACCAGAACAGCACCCAGGCATCGCCGAACGGCGGTGCCACCTCGGGTTACTCCCTGCCCCTGTGGCAGCTCCTCATTGCTTGCGCAGACGCGGTCGCCGCGGTGCGCCAAGGGCAATCTCTCAACGACGCACTGGCCGCGTGCAAACCTGCCGCGCGCCCTGGCGCACAGGCCTTGTCGTTCGCCGTGCTGCGCCGCCTGGGCACCGCCCAAGCGCTGCGCCATCAACTGGTCCCCAAAACCCCAGCCCCTTGGGTCGACGCCCTGCTGCTGTCGGCCCTGGCCCTGGCCTGCGGCACCGAATACGACGCCCACACCTTGGTGGACCAGGCCGTCGAGGCAGCCAAAAAACAAGCGCGCCCCGCCAGCGGCCTGATCAATGCCGTGCTGCGCCGCTTCTTGCGTGAACGCGATGACCTGCTGGCCCACATCGAGTCCGACCCCGTGGCCAGCTTCAACCACCCTGCCTGGTGGATCAAGAAGCTGCAAAAGGACTGGCCCGAGCAATGGCAAGCCATCCTCATGGCCAACCAAGAGCAGCCCCCCATGACGCTGCGCGCCAATGCACGACACGGCAGCGCAGCCAGCTATCGCCTGCGGCTGCAAGAGGCCGGCTTGCTCAGCGCCAACGCGGCAGATGCGCCTTCTGGCCGGGCCCTGGCGCTGGACCAGGCCGACCCGATCGAGCTGCCCCATGGCGTGCCCGTACAGCGTCTGCCGGGCTTTGAGCAAGGCGATGCCTCGGTGCAAGACGCTGCCGCGCAAATGGCCGCCCCGCTGCTGGTGCATGGCCTGGGTGCCAGCTTGCCCGCCGGTGCCCGCGTGCTGGACGCCTGCGCCGCCCCAGGCGGCAAAACCGCCCACCTGCTGGAACTCGCGGACCTGGAAGTGACCGCCCTGGATGCCGACCCACAGCGCCTGCTGCGCGTCACCGACACGCTGCAACGCCTGGGCCTGAGCGCCCGCACGGTGGCCGCAGACGCCAGCCAAACCGCCACCTGGTGGGACGGCCAGTTGTTCGACGCCATTTTGCTGGATGCACCTTGCAGCGCCTCAGGCATCGTGCGCCGTCACCCCGACGTGCGCTGGCTGCGCCGCGAGAGCGACATTGCCGCGCTGGCCCGCACGCAGGACGCCATCCTCAACGCGCTGTGGCCCCTGCTCAAGCCAGGCGGCCGCCTGCTGTATTGCACCTGCTCCGTTTTCAAAGCAGAGGGGCAAGATCTGTCTCT
>JAVLFO010000546.1:0-3031 GCA_046052805.1 Aquabacterium sp.
CCACGGTACGCATTTCTTCGGGCTCGTCTTTGCCTTGCTTCTTCCAAGGCAAGACCGCTTTGGGCGGCAGTTGGGCGCAGTCGCGCAGGGTTTGCCAGCGCGCCTCGAAGGGCACCCAGAACACGTTCTTCTCGGTGTAATAGTCGCGTACCTCCAGCTCGGCCGCCACGTTGGCTTCGTAATCGTCGGGGTAGTCGGCCGGGTCCATGAAGTAATCATGGTCGGGGTCGCGGAACTGCTTGTTCAGTTCTTGATGCCGCTCTTCAAACGCATCTGACACATACTTCAAAAACAGCAGACCCAACACCACGTGTTTGTACACAGCTGCGTCTAGCGATGAGCGCAGCTTGTCAGCGGCGGTCCAGAGTTTTTTCTCTAGGTCTTCAAAGAACTTTTGTTCTGTGGTGTCCATGATGGCTAGGTAAACAAGGGGGCAGGCGTTGCCTCACCAACACCGCATCAATGCCATCGGCAAAAGTGTCGCGTATTAACTGGCGTTTATCGGCCCAGTAGACGATCGTCGCCTGCCTACTCCCTGGGCAATTTGGGATGTATGTCGTGGCTAGGATAGTGGATATAGCTGGCTAGATATCAGCCCTCAACGGATCAAGCCATCTGCAGCGGCCGTTTGCACCACCACCTTGCACTGGGCCATCAAAGCCCTGAAGCGCTCGCTGGTGGTCGCCCAATCCACCACGTCCACTCGCCACGGCAGATCGGAGTCGTCAAAGGCCTCAGCCAGGCTGGCCTGCAATGCCAAGGGCAATGGCTCTTCACCCAGCACCACAAGGTCCAGATCCGAATACGGCTTGGCTGTGCCTTTCACGCGTGAGCCAAAGGCCCACACTTCGCGCCCTGGCAATTTCTGTAAAAGGATGCGCTGCACCATCGCCCAATGCCTGGGCTCAATGTCCAGGCCACAAGGCACACCGGGGCTGTCAGCCATGGCGTGATTCAAGCCGTGCCAGCAAAGCCCTGGCATGCGACAAGAAGTTTTGCGTGCCTTCATAGACCTGTTGGGCCTTGGCATGGTCGTAGGTGTGCGCTGTGATGTTGCGCATCTGCCGAAAGCCAAACCAGGCCTCCACGTCATCGATCAGGCCCTTCTCAGCCCCCATGCGCAACAGATCACGAAAGCTGGACTGGTCGACATCACCAGGGCTGTCGGATTCAGCGTCCAGCTGCCTGCGCAGCATCTTCACGCCAATCTCGTAAACGAACTCAAAGCTCTGGATCACACCAGCCACCAAGGTGTTGCGCACCTTGGCGTCTTGCTGATTAAACCAAGCCGCATCGCTCACCACCGACAAGCCATCTTCCAGTGAGGTGATGGCCAAGTGCAAGGCACTGAGGTCGAGGCTGGACATGGTTGTCAAACGTCAATGTTCGCCGCCCGCAGCGCGTTCGATTCAATGAACTCACGACGCGGCTCCACCTCGTCGCCCATCAGCATCGTGAAGACCTTATCCGCCTCGATGGCGTCTTCAATCTGCACGCGCAGCAAGCGGCGCACGGTGGGGTCCATGGTGGTTTCCCACAGCTGAGCGGGGTTCATCTCACCCAAGCCCTTGTAGCGCTGGCGGCCCACCGAGTTTTCGGCTTGGCCAATCAACCAGGCCATGGCGGCCCGGAAGTCCACGACCTTTTGCTCTTTGGCCTTGTCGCCTTCACCACGGCGCACCACGGCGTCGGCCGTCAGCAAGCCGTTGAAGGTGGTGCCGGCCTTGCTCAGGGCTTCGTAGTCGGCGCCATGCACAAAGTCGGCATTGATGATGCTGTACTTGGTGTTGCCGTGGAAGATGCGGCTGATGCGCAAGATGTGCTTGTCGGTGCGGGCATCGAACTCGGCCTTGACCTCGGCGTTGACCAAAGCGGCCTTGAGCGCAGCGGCCGAAGCCTCGGCGGCGGCGGGCGTGTCCAGGTCCAGCGTCAAGCCATTGGCAATGGCGCGCAAGGCTTCGATGTCCATCCAGTTGCCCAGGCGCTCGACCACGCTGTTGGCGGTCACGTAGGCCACGGCCAACTCGTTCAAGGCATCGCCGGTGATGGCGGGCTTGCCTTGGCCTGGCTCCACGGTGGCGCCTTCCAGGGCGACCTTCATCAGGTACTCGTCCAGCGCATGGGCGTCTTTGAGGTACTGCTCGTTCTTGCCTTGCTTGACCTTGTACAGCGGTGGCTGCGCAATGTAGATGTGACCGCGCTCAACCAGCTCAGGCATCTGGCGGAAGAAGAAGGTCAGCAACAGGGTGCGGATGTGGGCGCCGTCCACGTCGGCGTCGGTCATGATGATGATGCGGTGGTAGCGCAGCTTGTCGGGGTTGAAGTCATCGTTGCCCGCGCCGCGGCCAATGCCGGTGCCCAGGGCCGTGATCAGCGTGAGGATTTCATTGCTGGTCAGCAGCTTTTCGTAGCGGGCTTTTTCAACGTTCAAGATCTTGCCGCGCAGGGGCAAGATGGCCTGGAACTTACGGTCGCGACCCTGCTTGGCCGAACCACCTGCGGAGTCACCCTCCACGATGTAGATTTCGCACAGCGCGGGGTCTTTTTCCTGGCAGTCGGCCAGCTTGCCGGGCAGGCCCAGGCCGTCGAGCACGCCCTTGCGGCGTGTCATTTCACGGGCCTTGCGTGCGGCTTCACGGGCGCGTGCGGCCTCGACGATCTTGTTGCAGATGATCTTGGCGTCGATGGGGTTCTCGAGCAGCCAGTCGGTCAACAGGCGGCTGACGATGTCTTCCACCGGCGCGCGCACCTCGCTGCTCACCAGCTTGTCCTTGGTCTGGCTGGAGAACTTGGGCTCGGGCACCTTGACCGAGACCACGCAGGCCAGGCCTTCGCGCATGTCGTCACCGGCCACCTCGACCTTGGCCTTCTTGGCCAGTTCGTTCTGCTCGATGTACTTGCCGATCACGCGCGTCATGGCAGCGCGCAGGCCGGTCAGGTGGGTGCCGCCATCGCGCTGCGGGATGTTGTTGGAGAAGCAGAGGACGTTCTCGTTGAAACCGTCGTTCCACTGCATCGACACCTCGCCGCC
>JAVLFO010000547.1:0-1674 GCA_046052805.1 Aquabacterium sp.
TAAGAGACAGGTTGACACCGGCGTGCCCAGCGGGTCGGGCCGTGTCTGAGCCCAGTCGTTGGGTGGGGCTGGCGCTGGCGCGGGCTCTGCCGCTTGTGTAGGCGCTTGCGTTGACGCTGAGTGGGGCACCGTGGCCGGGGGCTGTGGCAGCACGCGCGGTGGCGGCGACTCGGTGTCGAGGTCAAACAAGGCCGGCATGGCATTGAAGACCTCATCGCAGCGACCACAACGCACCCAGCCTTCAGAGACCTTCAATTGGTCTTGCACGACCTTGAAGATCGTGCCGCAGTGGGTGCATCGGGTGGCCAGGCTCATGGGGCCTGTTTATGCCACCGATTGCGCAGGTTTCTGCGCGGTCATCAGGATCCAGCCTTCTTCTTCGTTGGCGACTTGCAACTGCAGGCCAACTTCGGCGTAGGCGTCCTTGAGCTCTTGCTCTTGGCGGGCCAAGATGCCGGCCAGGACCAGATGGCCACCGGGGGCCACGTGGCCCGCCAGCAGCGGGGCCAGCATGCGCAGGGGCGTGGCCAGGATGTTGGCCAGCACCACGGGATAGGTGGCTTGCGCGTGGCCTACCAAGTCAGGCAATCCGGCGTTGATGGGCAAGCGGCCATCGGCCGATTTCAGGTGCGACAGATTGGCTTCGGCATTGGCGTTCGTGGCTTCGACGGCAGCCGGGTCGATGTCCACCGCGTCGACCACACCGGAGCCGTGCAGCGCAGCCCCAATGGCCAAGATGCCCGATCCGCAGCCGTAATCCAGCACGCGTTGGCCTTGGTAGGCCGCGGTGTTTTGCGCCGTCCACTTCAGGCACATGCGCGTGGTGGGGTGGGTGCCGGTGCCAAAGGCCAAGCCCGGGTCCAGGCGCATCACGGTCTTGGCTTGGGCCGGCACGTCGTGCCAAGTGGGCACGATCCAAAAGGTGTCGGTGATCGGCACAGGCTTGAACTGCGATTGC
Organism: Aquabacterium sp.; assembly: GCA_046052805.1. Taxonomy (GTDB): domain Bacteria; phylum Pseudomonadota; class Gammaproteobacteria; order Burkholderiales; family Burkholderiaceae_C; genus Aquabacterium. The sequence continues at coordinate 959 of JAVLFO010000547.1, forward strand.
GTCAAGCGCACCCAGTCTTGTTCGCCCACTTCTTGGATGCCTTGCACATGGATGTCGACGGCCCAGTCCTGAGCGAGGACCAGGGTGGCGGCCTCCAGTGCGTCGGCTTCAGATGGGAAGAGGCTTTTGACCGTGGAGCGCTGCCAGGCTTCGCGTTCGACCGGCATGCCGGGCTCACCCCACAGGGCTTCTTCTTGTTCCGTGTCGGCATCGGCGTCTTCAACCGACACAGACAGGGCGTCGATCTCCATGAGCGCGTCGCTCAGGGTTTCGACTTCGGCCTCTTTGGCCAGCAGGGTGAGTTCAAACAACATGGGTCGTGTCCAGCCTGGGGCTCAGCGCTTGCGCGCAGCCATCCAGCCTTCAAGGTAATGGATGTCGGTGCCACCTTCGATGAACTTGGCGTCCACCATCAGCTCGCGGTGCAGCGGGATGTTGGTCTGGATGCCTTCGACCACCGTTTCCGACAGCGCGGTGCGCATGCGGGCCAAGGCCTGGTCACGCGTGTCGCCGTGCACGATGATCTTGCCGATCATCGAGTCGTAGTTGGGGGGCACGAAGTAGTTGGTGTAGACGTGCGAATCGACGCGCACACCAGGGCCGCCGGGCGGGTGCCAGGTGGTGATGCGCCCTGGCGAGGGGATGAACTTCACCGGGTCTTCGGCGTTGATGCGGCACTCGATGGCTGTCTCTTATACACATCTGACGCTGCCGAC
>JAVLFO010000548.1:0-7848 GCA_046052805.1 Aquabacterium sp.
GTATCTCGTGGCAGGGCACCATCACGCCCATGTTGACCACGTCGAAGTTGTTGCACTGGAGGACCACCGTGACGATGTTCTTGCCGATGTCGTGCACATCGCCCTTGACGGTGGCGATCACGATCTTGCCCTTGGCCTTGGCGTCACCGCCGCCTTCGATCAGCAGCTTCTTTTCTTCTTCGATGTAGGGCAACAAGTGGGCCACGGCCTGCTTCATCACGCGGGCGCTCTTGACCACTTGGGGCAAGAACATCTTGCCGGCGCCGAACAGGTCGCCGACCGTGTTCATGCCGCTCATCAAGGGGCCTTCGATCACGTGCAGGGGACGGCCGCCGCCAGCTTTGATCTTTTGCCAGGCTTCTTCGGTGTCGAGCGTGATGAAGTCGGTGATGCCATGCACCAGGGCGTGGCTCAAGCGGTGTTCAACGGTGGCGGGCTCATCGAGCGTGCCGCGCCAAGCCAGTTTGGCCGTGTCGTCTTTGGCCGCGCCCTTGACCTGCTCGGCAATGGCCAGCAGGCGTTCGGTGGGCGTGAGGCTGGTGTCTTCGCCCTCTTTGAACACGCTTTGGCGGTTCAGCACGATGTCTTCGACCAACTCGCGCAGGTCGGCCGGGATGTCGTCGTACACGCCCACCATGCCTGCGTTGACGATGCCCATGTCCATGCCCGCCTGGATGGCGTGGTATAGAAAGACCGTGTGGATAGCTTCGCGCACGGGCTCGTTGCCACGGAAGCTGAACGACACGTTCGAGACACCGCCCGACACCTTGGCGCCGGGCAGGTTTTGCTTGATCCAGCGCGTGGCGTTGATGAAGTCAACCGCGTAGTTGTCGTGCTCTTCGATGCCGGTGGCAATGGCGAAAATGTTGGGGTCGAAGACGATGTCTTCGGGCGCAAAGCCGACTTGGTCGACCAGTACGCGGTAGGCGCGCTCGCAGATCTCGACCTTGCGCGCATAGGTGTCTGCCTGGCCCTTTTCGTCAAAGGCCATGACCACGGCCGCAGCACCATAGCGCTTGACCAACTTGGCCTGCTCGATGAAGTTGGCCTCGCCTTCTTTGAGCGAGATCGAGTTGACGATGCCCTTGCCCTGAATGCACTTGAGGCCCGCTTCGATCACGTCCCACTTCGAGGAGTCGATCATGATCGGCACGCGCGCGATCTCGGGCTCACCAGCGATCAGGTACAAGAAGCGCACCATGGCGGCCTTGCTGTCGAGCATGGCCTCGTCCATGTTGATGTCGATGATTTGCGCACCGTTTTCAACTTGCTGGCGTGCCACCGACAGGGCGTCTTCGAAGCGCCCTTCCAAAATCATGCGCGCAAAGGCTTTGGAGCCCGTCACGTTGGTGCGCTCGCCCACGTTCACGAACAAGGTGCCTTGGCCAATGTGGACAGGCTCCAGGCCCGACAACCTCATGGGCGCGACAGGGGCAGAGGGCAGGGCGCCCGTGGGCTTGTCGAGCGTGTGGGACGTTTGGGGCATGGTGCGGGCAGACTCGGTCATAACCCACCATTTTACGAGGGGGCGAGGCCCAAAAGGGGCGGTAGAAAGCCGCCCCCGCGTCCCAGCGGTGTTTTTGACCCGATTTCGCTGCACAACGTCGTGGCGCAAATGGAAAGGGCCCGGCGCTTGTGACGCCGTGCCCCGAGGCGCTGTCAACCACACCCGATGAGGTGCGTGCAGCGGTGCCTTAAACCGTGTGAGCGGTGGCGGCTGGCCGGCTCAAGCCGTCAGCAAGCCATACAACTCGTCTTTCAAGAAGACGCGTTGCAGCTTCTTGTGCTCGATTTCGCGCGCAGAGCCGTGCTCAATGCCGCTCTCTAGGCGCACGATGGCCTTGTCCAGCTCTTCGTATTCGCGCTCCAGCCGGGCGAAGTGGGTACTGCTGACCTTGAGTGCGTGGATCTTGTCCTTGTGCTCAGGAAAGTCATTGGCCAGCGGGTGGTGCGCTTGAAGCATGTCGGGTGTCCTTGTCAGCGAGAGTCATCCAGGCGAGGTGCCTTTGAAGGCATCTTCTCGCCATCCACTCCCGAGGCGCTTGCGTCAGATCAAGCCCGCGCGACTCGCCCGCTTTGGCCTCATGCAGTCTGCCCTTGCTTGAGGAACACCGCGTCGATGTCAAACGAGCTGTGGTGGCCGATCTTGGCTTTGTGCTCGGCCAGCCATGCGGTGGCCGCACGGTGCCCAATGCGGTGCAACTCTTGCAGGAAAGCCCAGTCGGTGTTGAACTTGCTGGAGGCGTTGAACGGCAGCATGCTGTGGTCGTCGGCCACCATGTGCATGTGCAGGTCTTTGTAGCGGCTGCCGTCCAGCTTGTCTTCTTTGAGCAGGCGCTTGACGAAGCTGATGGCCCGCATTTCGCTGATCAAGCTGGCGTTGAAGGTGATCTCGCTGAGTCGGTCGATGATGTCGATGCTGCGCGTGGGGTTGTCATCGCGGCGCAGCGGGTTCAGGCGCACCAGCATGATGTCGCGCATCTCGGTGTTGTAGATCAGGGGGTAGAGCGCCGGGTTGCCGGTGTAGCCGCCGTCCCAATAAGGCTCTCCATCGATCTCAACCGCTTGGAACACAAAAGGCAGGCAGGCCGATGCCATCAGCGCGTCCAGGCTCAGTTCCTCGGCGGTGAAGACCCGGGCCTGGCCCGTGTGAACCGAGGTGGCCGTGACGAACAGCGGAATCCCGCAGTGACTGCTGCCCGTGTGCAGGGCGGCCACGTCGACATGGCGCGTCAAGGTGTCTTTGAGTGGGTTGAGGTTCAGGGGATTGAATTCATACGGGCTGAACGAACGCATGAACATGTTCAGCCATTGGTAGGCCGGGAACTGATCGAAGTTGAACTGGTTTTTGATCAGCCCATTCGACTGAATGGACAAGGGTGAGAACAGCGGCCCGTGCTGGCTCACGTCGCGCCAAAAATCACGCAGCGCCCCTTGTGCTTGCTTGCGCGCCTGGGCCTCGTCCCCGCTGGCAAAACCTTGCACATAGCCCGACAGAAGCACCGCGCCATTGAGCGCGCCCGCGCTGGTGCCCGAGATGCCGGCGATGTCGACGCCGTCGTCGTCCAGCAAGCGATCCAGCACACCCCACGTGAAGGCCCCGTGTGAGCCGCCGCCTTGCAAAGCCAAATTGACCTTGGGCCGAGCGTTGGCCTCAGGTGCGGCAAGCATTTGCTTGGCTTGGGTCTTTGCGGGTGCTGCGCGTTTGGACGCTGCGCGGGTGGCCGTGGCCTTTTTTGCTGGGGGCTTGCTGCTCATGGCCCCAGTCTAGTCTCATTTGCTGCAGTGCAGCAAAATAGAATGACCACCTGCGACCAGGGTGAATGCCCGCCCATCAGAGGGGCATAAAAAAATCACTGGATGTACTGTACAAACATCCAGCCTTTGCCATAATGGCGCTCACCTCATCAGCCGAATCATCGGAGACCACGACATGGACGCGACCGCGAAATCAGCCCTCAGCACCGAAAAAGCCAAAGCCTTGCAAGTGGCCCTGGCCCAGATTGAAAAGCAATTCGGCAAGGGCTCGATCATGCGCCTGGGCGAAGGCGAAGTCATCGAAGACATCCAGGTTGTGTCCACCGGCTCGCTGGGTCTGGACATTGCCTTGGGCGTCGGTGGTTTGCCGCGCGGCCGTGTGGTTGAAATTTATGGTCCAGAGTCGTCGGGCAAAACCACACTGACCCTGCAAGTCATCTCTGAAATGCAAAAGCAAGGCGGTGTCTGCGCCTTCATCGACGCCGAGCACGCGCTTGACGCCCAATACGCACAAAAGCTCGGCGTCAATTTGCAAGACCTGTTGATCTCGCAACCCGACACCGGCGAGCAAGCCCTTGAAATCGTTGACGCGCTGGTGCGCTCCGGTTCCGTTGACCTGATTGTGGTTGACTCGGTCGCTGCCTTGACCCCCAAGGCCGAACTCGAAGGCGAAATGGGCGACTCCCTGCCCGGCTTGCAAGCCCGCCTCATGAGCCAGGCGCTGCGCAAGCTCACCGCCACGATCAAGAAGACCAATTGCATGGTCATCTTCATCAACCAGATCCGCATGAAGATCGGGGTCATGTTCGGCTCGCCAGAAACCACCACCGGCGGCAATGCCTTGAAGTTTTACGCCTCTGTGCGTCTCGACATCCGTCGCATCGGCTCGATCAAAAAGGGCGACGACATCATCGGCAACGAAACCAAGGTCAAGGTCGTCAAGAACAAGGTCTCGCCTCCGTTCAAGACGGCTGAGTTCGACATCCTTTACGGTGAGGGCATCTCCCGTGAGGGCGAGATCATTGACTTGGGCGTGGTGGCCAAGATCGTTGACAAGGCGGGTGCCTGGTATGCCTACAACGGCGAAAAAATTGGCCAAGGTAAGGACAACTCGCGCGAATTCCTGCGCGAGAACCCAGACTTGGCGCGCGAGATTGAAAACAAGATCCGCGAATCCCTGGGTGTGGCCTTGCTCAATGCCCAGCCAAAGGCGGCAGCCCCAAAGGCTGACGACGAAGCTTGAACTTGGCCAACCGTGAGGGCATGAAGCCTTCATCGTCCCGGCGCCCGACCTTGTCCCTCAAGGGACGGGCGCTGAAATACCTCTCCATGCGCGAGCACTCTCGTTTGGAGTTGGTTCGCAAGCTGGCGCCCCACGCCGAGTCGCCTGAAGAGCTTGACGGCGTGCTCGACGAACTCGAGGCGCGGGGCTTTTTGTCGGCGCAGCGCTTCGCCGAGTCTGTGGTGCACCGCAAGGCGGCGCGCTATGGTGCGGCGCGGGTGCAGTCTGAATTGGCGCAGCACCAGTTGCCACCCGATGTGGCGCGTGATGCCGCCAGTGGTTTGCGCGACACCGAGTTCGCGCGCGCCCACGCCCTGTGGGCCCGTCGCTACGGCGAGGTGCCTGATGAGCCGCAAGACAAGGCACGCCAGATGCGGTTTTTGCTCTCTCGCGGCTTTGCGTCCGATGTGGTGCGCCGCGTGGTGCGAGGCGAGGGCCTGCCTGAGCCCGAAAGCAACAGCGGCCACGACGACACAGCCTAGCAAAAACACCCCTGCAAATGAGGGGTTCGCGGTGCTATGCTGAATGCTGCACCGCAACCAAGCAACCCTTGAGCGCGTCGTGCGCCTGCCCGGGCCTGATCGGTCTGGGCGGGTTTTGTCATGTCCGACGAAAACGCAACACCAGACTGCGAGATCCCCATGAAGATCCATGAGTACCAAGGCAAAGAGATCCTGAGCCGATTTGGCGTGCCGGTCCCAAAAGGTATCCCGGCTTTTTCTGTTGACGAAGCCGTGGCTGCGGCCCAAAAGCTGGGCGGCCCTGTGTGGTTCGTCAAGGCACAAATCCACGCCGGTGGGCGTGGCAAGGGTGGCGGCGTGAAGGTGGCCAAGTCCATCGAAGACGTGCGCCGCCTCGCCAGTGAGATCTTGGGCATGCAGCTCAAGACGCACCAAACCGGCCCCGAAGGTCAGAAGGTCAACCGTCTCTACATCGAAGACGGTGCAGACATCCAAAAAGAATATTACGTCTCGGTCGTGACCGACCGCGCCACGCAAAAGGTCGCGTTCATCGCCTCCAGCGAAGGCGGCATGGACATCGAGGAAGTGGCACACGCCACTCCCGAGAAAATCATCAAGGTGTTCGCCGATCCCATCGTGGGCCTGACGGACGCCCAAGCCAAAGAGATCGCCGACGGCATTGGCATGCCCGCCGACTCCACCGTGCAAGCGGTCGACATCTTCAAAAAGCTCTACCAGTGCTACATGGAGACCGACGCCTCGCTGGTCGAGATCAACCCGCTGAACCGCGACTCCAAGGGCCATGTGATCGCCCTGGACGCCAAGTTCAACTTCGACAGCAATGCGCTGTTCCGTCACCCTGAGATCGTGGCCTATCGCGACCTCGACGAAGAAGACCCCGCTGAAGTCGAAGCCTCGAAGTTCGACCTGGCCTACATTCAGCTCGACGGCAACATCGGTTGTTTGGTCAATGGCGCCGGCTTGGCCATGGCCACCATGGACACCATCAAGCTGTTTGGTGGCGAGCCTGCCAACTTCCTGGATGTGGGTGGCGGCGCCACCGCTGAGAAGGTCACCGAAGCTTTCAAGATCATGCTCAAGAACCCTGAGGTCAAGGGCATCTTGGTCAACATCTTCGGCGGCATCATGAAGTGCGACACCATCGCCGACGGCGTCATCACGGCTTGCAAGGCCGTGAACCTGACCGTGCCGCTGGTCGTGCGCATGAAGGGCACCAATGAAGACCTGGGCAAGAAGATGCTGGCCGATTCCGGTCTGCCCATCATCGCTGCCGATTCCATGGCCGAAGCCGCGACCAAGATCGTCGCCGCTGTGGCCTGACATCGCCTGAACTTGACCAGAAAGACTTCGCCATGAGCATTTACATCAACAAAGACACCAAGGTCATCACCCAAGGCATCACGGGCAAGACCGGTCAATTCCACACGCGCGGTTGCCGCGATTACGCCAACGGCAAGAATGCCTTTGTGGCGGGCGTGAACCCCAAAAAGGCCGGTGAGGACTTTGAAGGCATTCCCATTTACGCCAGCGTGAAAGACGCTGCTTACCAAACGGGCGCCACTGTGTCGGTCATCTATGTGCCGCCAGCCGGTGCAGCGGCCGCCATCTGGGAGGCCGTCGAGGCCGACCTCGACCTGATCGTGGCCATCACCGAAGGCATCCCCGTCAAGGACATGCTCGAAGTGCGCAACCGCATGAAGGCCAAAGAAGCCGCCGGCGGTAAAAAATCGCTGCTCTTGGGGCCCAACTGCCCTGGTCTGATCACCCCCGAAGAGATCAAGATCGGCATCATGCCTGGCCACATCCATCGCAAGGGCCGCATCGGCGTGGTGTCCCGTTCGGGCACTTTGACGTATGAAGCCGTGGCCCAGTTGACCGAAATCGGCTTGGGTCAGTCCAGTGCTGTCGGCATTGGTGGCGACCCTATCAACGGCCTCAAGCACATCGACGTCATGCGGGCCTTCAACGACGATCCCGAGACCGACGCGGTCATCATGATTGGCGAGATCGGTGGCCCCGATGAAGCCGAGGCTGCGCAATGGTGCAAGGCCAACATGAAAAAGCCCATCGTCGGCTTCATTGCGGGGGTGACCGCCCCTCCCGGTAAGCGCATGGGCCACGCCGGCGCGCTCATCAGTGGTGGCGCCGACACGGCAGATGCCAAGCTGGCCATCATGGAAGAGTGCGGCTTCAAAGTCACACGCAACCCCTCTGAAATGGGCCGCATCCTCAAAAGCCTGATCTGAGCCCCCACGCGTTCAGGTGGCCTCAGTTTGTGGCGTCAAACAGCCCCTACACTCAGGGGCTGTTTTCATTTGTGCGAGTGACATGGACGCCTTTTTGACGCCTGAGTTCTGGTTGGCTGTGGGCCAGATCGTGATGATCGACATCTTGCTCGGCGGTGACAACGCCGTGGTGATCGCGTTGGCCTGCCGCAACCTGCCTCCCGACCTTCGCAAAAAAGGCATCTTGTGGGGCACGGCGGGCGCCATCGTGTTGCGCGTGGTGCTGATTTTCTTTGCCATGTCGCTGCTCAAGCTGCCCTACCTCAAGCTGGTGGGCGCCGTGCTGTTGTTCTGGATCGGCATCAAGCTCTTGGTGCCCGATGACGACGGACATGGCGACCTCAAGGGCAGCGACAAACTGCTCGGGGCCATCAAAACCATCATCGTGGCCGACTTCGTCATGAGCGTCGACAATGTCATCGGCATTGCCGGTGCCGCCCAGGGCGCGGGTCACGAAGACCACCAGATGCCTTTGGTCATCTTTGGCCTGCTGGTCAGCATCCCCATCATCGTGTGGGGCAGCAGCCTGGTCCTCAAGCTG
>JAVLFO010000549.1:0-1769 GCA_046052805.1 Aquabacterium sp.
ACGGGCCATTGTTTTGTACAGGGCGCTGCTCAACGCAGCAGTCCCCACCGCACTTTTTGCGTGATCCACCATTTGCGCAGCGGTGTCAGCATCAGTCGTTGGTGCAGCACGGTGTCGCCACTCGCGCTCAAGGCCTCCAGCAGCGCCAGGTGCATGTGCGCCAGCGCGATCAAGGGTTTGAGGGCACTTCGCTCGGGCGACGGCAGCGCTCGAATGCCGGTCAGCGCCTGCAGCAGATCTGTTTGAGCCAACAGCACCAAGTGGCTCAGCAGCGCGGGCCAGCCCGGCGGTGTCTGTCCAGGCTGGGGCTTGCTGATTTGGTGGGCGCGCACATCGTGGTTTTGCAGCACATCGATGGGCACATGCATCCAGCCAGCACGGGCATCTTGCCCCAGCCGTGCCAACTGATGGCTCTGGCGCAGACCCACGCCCAACTGACGCGCCCATGAGGCACCTTGCGCACTGCTCACGCCCAACAGCAAGGCGACCGCTTCCGTGGCGGCACCCGTGCTGCCTGTTTGGTGACGACGCAGCGTGGCTTGGTCCATCCAGCGGGTTTGGTGAACCAGGTCGATCAAGGCATCGACCTGCTCAAGTGCGAGTTGCCACACCCGATCGGACGCGGCATCGGTGTCTTGAAAGGTGTTGCTCAGCGCCTTGGTGATGGGGTGGCTGGCTTGGCCTTGCCGACACGATTGAAGCTCGTGCGTCCACCATCGCAGTTTCGTTTCCGCCACGCCAGGGTCGCTGACGTTCAGAGGGATCTGCGCAATCTCGTGCCACCATTGCAGCCACACGGTCAGGCTGACGCGCTGAGGTTGGGGCGCGCACCGCAGGGCGTAATACAGGCTGGTGCCCAGGGCAGGGTGGTTGGGTGCTGGCGTGGATGAATTCATGACAAAAAAGGGATCTGGACGTGCATTGTCTCAATAGCCGAATTGACAGGTGCGAGTGGCCTTGTCTACATTACTGACCCGAAAGTCAGTTATTTTGCCTAGACCTTTGGTCGCTGTTCCCAACATCACTCCGTCAACCATGAAAAACAACGTGCGCCGGCCCATGTGGGTCGTTTGGTCATTGGCTCCGCTGGTGGCTTTGACGCTGGTGGCTTGCAGCAAAGAGCCGCCATCCGCGACACCGGTTCGTTCGGTTCGCACCCAACTGGTCACCGAAACGGGTGGAGTGCTTGAGCGCGAGTTTTCGGCCGACATCCGCGCGCGCACCGAGTCGCGCCTGGGCTTTCGCGTGGCCGGTAAGGTCACGCGCCGTTTGGTGGAGCTGGGGCAGTCGGTTCGTGCGGGTCAGGTGTTGGCTCAGCTCGATGCACAAGACCTGAACCTGGGCCAAGACGCAGCGCGCGCAGGCCTGGCGGCCGCTGAGGCCAATGCGTCTCAAGCCACGGCTGATTTGAAGCGTTTCACCGAGCTGCGCGCTCAAGGCTTCATCAGCGCAGCAGAACTGGATCGTCACGCCACCGCACAAAAAGCCGCCGACGCGGCTTTGCGCCAGGCTCGCGCCCAGTCGGGCGTACAGACCAACCAGGTGAGTTATGCCGCACTGTCGGCCACGGCCTCGGGCGTGATCACCCAGGTGGACGTTGAGCCTGGTCAGGTGGTCAGTGCCGGCTTGCCAGTGGTGACGCTGGCCCACGATGGCCCTCGTGATGCGGTTTTTTCGGTGCCTGAAGACATGGGTGCGGTTGTGCGCCCGATGGTGGGCAAAACCGGTGGCATCAAAGTGCGCCGTTGGGGTGCTGTCTCTTATACACA
>JAVLFO010000550.1:0-3871 GCA_046052805.1 Aquabacterium sp.
CAGCTTGACCAGGTGCTGCAGACCGCGCCTGAGCAAACCGGCACCCGCGTGACGCTGGCGGCCGTGCTGTTGGAGCTCAAAGACGCCGACCGTGCTGAAGCCGCACTGCAGCCTGTGCTAGCGCTTGAAAAAACCAAAGCAGCTGCTGGCAAGCTGAACGACCCCTCTCAAGAAACCGACTTGGAACAGGCCTACCTGCTGATGGCGCAAGTGGCCGATCAGCGCAAGCAATTCGCCCTGGCAGAGCAATGGCTCGACAAGGCCGATCCCAAACGTGAAAAGCTCGCTGTGCAGACACAACACGCACGCTTGCTGATGGCCCAAGGGCAAAGCGCCAAGGCGCGCGCCGTGCTGCGCGGCGTGGCCGAGACCGAACCGCGTGACGCCATCTTGAAAGCCCAGTCCGAGGCCCAGCTGCTGCGCGACATGCGGCAGTGGGAAGAAGCCTACAAAGTGCTGGCCGCTGCCAGTGCGCGCTTTCCCGATGACAGCGACCTGCTGTACGACCAAGCCATGATGGCCGAGAAAACCTCGCGCCTGGATGACATGGAAAGCCTCCTGCGCCGCGTGATGGCGCTGGCCCCGGACAACGCCAACGCCTTCAATGCCCTGGGCTACAGCTTGGCAGAGCGCGGTGTGCGCCTGGTCGAGGCACGCAAGCTGCTGACCCAAGCACTGACCCTGCGCCCCGGCGACCCCTTCATCACCGACAGCATGGGTTGGCTCGAGTTCCGTACCGGCCGCATCAACGAAGCCTTGGTCTTGCTGCGCGATGCTTACCAATCGCGTCCGGACCCCGAAATCGCCGCGCACCTGGGCGAGGTGCTGTGGAGCCAAGGCAAGCAAGACGAGGCCAAGCAAATTTGGCGCGAAGCCTTGGGCCGTGATGCGGACAACGACGCCCTCAAAGACACCCTCAAGCGACTCAAAGCCTCGCTGTGATCCAACGACTCGCTTCTTTCGTGAGCGCACCCCGACTTGCAGCAAAGGTGGCACTGCCCTTCATGGCGGCACTGACCCTGGCGGGATGCGCCAGCCCGCTCGCCGCACCTGACGCGCCTGTGCTGGCTGTACCGGCAGCACCCACCGTTGCCAACCAAGCCCCACCCATCGAGCTCCAAGGCCAACTCAGCATCAAGCTCGATGCAGCGGCAGACCAAGCTGCCTCGGGCATCAGCCTGGGGTTTTTCTTCACGGGTGACGATCTCGTTGGCCGACTTGATCTGATGACCTTGATGGGCAGCCAGATTGCCCAGGTCGGCTGGCGCCCTGACGAGGCATGGCTGATCAACGACAAAGGCCGCACGCCCTACCCCAGCCTCGAAGCGCTCAGCCAAGAGACCTTGGGCGAGGCCTTGCCCCTGCGGGCCCTGGTCCACTGGATGAACGGACGCCCCGACCCCAGCTTGAACAGCACGACCACGAACGCGGGATTCGAGCAACTGGGCTGGCAAGTTGACACCCAGCAATTGAATCAAAAGCGCCTGCAAGCCCATCGACCCGCCACCGCCGCACAACGCGGTGCACACATCAAGGTCTACCTCGACCTCTGATCCCGCTGCTTCACCCATGCCCAGCCTGCACAACCTCCCGGCGCCCGCCAAGATCAACCTGTTTCTGCACGTCACCGGACGGCGCCCGGACGGCTACCACTTGCTGCAATCGGTGTTCATGTTGATCGACTGGCAAGACACGCTGCACATCGACACCCGAGACGACGGCCAAATTCACCGCCATGACCTCAACGTCGCGCTGCCTGCAGACGACCTGTGCACGCGGGCCGCACGCCTTTTGCAAACCGAAAGCGGCAGCACCTTGGGTTGCGACATCCGCATCCACAAAGAGATTCCGTCGGGCGCGGGCCTTGGCGGCGGCAGCTCAGACGCCGCCACCACGCTGATGGCGCTGAACCAGCTGTGGGGGCTGCATTGGCCACGCGCACGGCTGGAAGCGCTGGCGGTGCGCCTAGGGGCAGATGTTCCGTTCTTTGTGCGCGGACGCAACGCCTGGGTAGAAGGCATTGGTGAAGACATCACCCCCATCGACTTGCCCGATGAGCTGCTGCTAACGCCCCTGGCCCTGCTCAAACCACCCGACGCCATTCCCACCGCCACGATATTTGGCAGCAACTTGCTCAAGCGCGACACAAAGCATGCTATAGTCACGTTCTTTCTTGCAGCGCCTAAGCGCTTTGGGCAAAACGACTTGCAGCTCCCTGCGGAGCAGCACAGCAGTCAGGTTGCACAAGCGTTGGGAGTCATGCAAAACCGCTTCGGCAACAGCCGGATGACGGGGTCAGGCAGTACGGTGTTTTCGTGGATCACGCAAACCAGCACAGCCAATACAACCCCCAAGTTCGAGCCAGCCGATGTGGGTTTGAATGACCCCGCATGGGTCGGTCGCGTTTGCCGCGGTCTGATTCAGCATCCACTGCTTGACCGACTCGATCAACTCAATTGATCACAGTTTGGCAAGCGTAGATTCTGAGCAACAGACTTGACGAAAACGCAAAAAACCGGCTATAATGCGAGGCTCTGAACAAGAGCAGCTTACAAGGCTGTAGTGCAGAAATGCACTGTGGCCTGTGTAGGGGAGTCGCCAAGTTGGTTAAGGCATCGGATTTTGATTCCGACATGCGAAGGTTCGAATCCTTCTTCCCCTGCCAGATTTTCTTCGATCTGTGAATTTCCCGATCGAAACACACCTGCCCTACACCTTCCTCGAAGGCTGACGTCGACCACAGCGCTGGCACGACCCTGAGGGCAAGGCGTTGGGCAGATGCTTTTTTGCCATCAGCCATGCCGACGCCCATGCTTTCCGACACCGTACTGTTCACTGGCAACGCCAACCCGGCGCTCGCCCAGGAAATCGCCACCAATCTGGGCATCGAGCTGGGCAAAGCCTCGGTCGGTCGCTTCTCTGATGGTGAAACCACCGTCGAGATCCAGCAAAACGTGCGTGGTCGCGAAGTGTTCGTGCTGCAGTCCACCTGCGCACCCACCAACGACAACCTGATGGAACTGTTGGTCATGGTCGACGCCCTCAAGCGCGCCTCGGCCCAACGCATCACCGCCGTCATCCCCTACTTTGGCTACGCCCGTCAAGACCGTCGCCCTCGCTCGACCCGTGTGCCGATCTCGGCCCGCGTCGTGGCCGACCTGCTGGAAACCGTGGGCGTTGAACGCGTCCTGACGATGGACCTCCACGCCGACCAGATCCAAGGCTTCTTCCGCATCCCCGTCGACAACATCTACGCATCGCCCGTGCTGTTGTCTGACCTGCAAGCCAAGAAGTACGAAGACCTCGTCGTGGTCTCGCCTGACGTCGGCGGCGTGGTTCGCGCGCGCGCGCTGGCCAAGCAACTGGGCTGCGATCTGGCCATCATCGACAAGCGTCGCCCCAAGGCCAACGTGTCTGAAGTCATGCACGTCATCGGTGAAATCGACGGCCGCAACTGCGTGATCATGGACGACATGATCGACACGGCCGGCACCCTGGTCAAAGCCGCCGAAGTGCTCAAAGAGCGCGGCGCCAAGAGTGTGTATGCCTATTGCACACATGCCGTTTTCTCGGGCCCGGCCATTGAGCGCATCAAGGCTTCGCACCTCGACGAAGTCGTGATCACCAACACCATCCCTTTGGCCGAAGCCGCCAAAGGCACCACCAAGATCCGTCAGTTGTCGACGGCCTTCTTGTTCGCCGAAACCATCCGTCGCATCACCGACGGTGACTCGGTCACATCCCTCTTCTCGGAACAGAACAACAACTTCTGATCCGTGTCACCTGACCGGGCTGTCGCAGGCTCGGTCTTTCTACAGCGCCTGGTCGCGGGCGCTTTACCAACTTGGAGTCATCCATGAAATTCACCGCT
>JAVLFO010000551.1:0-4975 GCA_046052805.1 Aquabacterium sp.
GAGCTTGAACTTGAACTTGCCGTCTTTGCCCGCGCTGACCTTGATCTTGGCAATCGGCTGCCCTTCGGCCATGCGCGCCAGCACGCTGTCGGCCACCTCGGGCAACAAGCTGCCGTTCAGGATGTGATCCACGGCACGGGCACCCGTGTCCACCTCGGTGCAACGCGCCAGCACGGTCTCGACCAAAGCCTCGTCGTAGTCCAGCACGGCCTTGTGGTTGGTCAGCACGCGCGCGGCAATGCGATCGAGCTTGAGCTTGATCACGCTCACCAGCACATCGTCGCTCAAGGGGTAATAAGGCACCACCTTGGTCCGGCCAATGAAGGCGGGCTTGAAGACTTTGTACAGCACCGGCCGCAAGGCCTCGGCCAAGGCGTCGGCCTCGGGCAGTTGCGCGAACGGCTTCATCACGGTGCCGCCTGCAGCCTCGTCGTGGTGGAAGCAAGCCTGCATGATCTGTTGTGACCCGGCATTGGAGGTGAGGATGATCACGGTGTTGCGGAAGTCGATCTCGCGGCCCTCGGCGTCGTCCATCTGGCCCTTGTCAAAGACCTGGAAGAACATCTCCAGCACGTCAGGGTGGGCCTTCTCGACCTCATCGAGCAGCACCACGCTGTAAGGCTTGCGGCGCACGGCCTCGGTCAGCACACCGCCCTCGCCGTAGCCCACGTAACCGGGTGGCGAGCCCTTGAGGCCACTCACGCTGTGGGCTTCTTGGTACTCGCTCATGTTGATGGTGATGAGGTTGCGCTCACCGCCATACAGGATGTCGGCCAAGGCCAGCGCGGTTTCGGTTTTGCCCACGCCACTGGGGCCGGCGAACAAGAACACGCCTTTGGGCTTGTTGGGATCTTCCAGGCCGGCGCGGGCCGTGCGCACGCGCTGTGCAATGGCAGCCAAGGCGTGGTCTTGCCCGATCACGCGCTCTTGCAAAGTGGCTTGCAGGTTGCGCACCGTGTTGATCTCGTCCTTGACCATCTTGCCCAGCGGGATGCCCGTCCAGGCGGCCACGATCTCGGCCACCACATGACCATCGACCTGCATGGGCACCAGCGGCGCCTCGCCTTGCAAAGCCGCCAACTCGGCCTGTTTGCCCGCCAGCAGTTCGTGCTCAGGGCTGGCGTGCGTGGCCACAGACCTCTTCTTGCCTTTGGACATGGCCTTGTCGGCGCCAACGTCAGTCGCCAATGACGCACCCGGCTCGGCGCCCGCCTCGGCACTCGACAGTCCGCCGGCTTGCTGCTCGAGCTTGTCGCGCAAGGCGCGGATGTCTTGCACCAGCTGCTGCTCGTAGGTCCAGCGTGCTTCATCGGCCTGCAAAGCGGCACTCAGGCTTTGGCGCAAGGCCTCGATCTCGTCCAGACGCTCACTGTGTTTGGCGCCGGCTGCGGCTTCGCGCTGCAAGGCGGCCGACTCGGCGGCCAGGCGCTCCAGCTGCTTGCGCGTGTCTTCGATGCGGGCCGGCGTGGCGCTTTGCCCCAAGGCCACCTTCGCGCAAGCCGTGTCCAACACGCTGATGGCCTTGTCGGGCAACTGGCGGCCGCTGATGTAACGCGCCGACAAGCGCACCGCCTCTTGAATGGCTTCGTCAAACAGGCGCACGCCAAAGTGCTTTTCCATCAAAGGGGCCATGCCGCGCAACATGGCACAGGCCAGCTCCTCGGTGGGCTCTTCGACCTTGATGACCTGGAAGCGGCGGGCCAAGGCCGCGTCTTTTTCAAAGTACTTTTTGTACTCGCCCCAGGTGGTGGCCGCGATGGTGCGCAACTCGCCACGGGCCAGCGCAGGCTTGAGCAGGTTGGCCGCGTCGTTCTGCCCGGCTTGCCCGCCTGCACCGATCATGGTGTGGGCCTCGTCGATGAACAAGATGATGGGGTGTGGGCTCTTCTTGACCTCGTCGATCACGTTCTTGAGGCGGCTTTCAAACTCACCCTTGACCGACGCCCCCGCCTGCAACAAGCCCATGTCCAGCACATGGATGGCCACCCCTTGCAAAGGCGTGGGGACATCGCCTTGGGCCACACGCAGCGCCAGGCCTTCCACCACGGCGGTTTTGCCCACGCCCGCCTCCCCCGTGAGGATGGGGTTGTTCTGGCGGCGGCGCATCAAGATGTCAATGGCTTGGCGGATTTCGGCATCGCGGCCAATGACCGGGTCCACCTTGCCATCGAGCGCACGCTGCGTCAGGTTGGTGGTGAACTGGTCCAGCGCGGGTGTTTGCGCGCTGTGGGCCACGGTGTGATCGGCGTCGGCTTCGCCGGCCGCTGGGGCATCGAGGTCGCGCATCGCTTGCGCGGCTTCGCTGGAGCCCCGCGTGAGCTCGTCAATGCGGTGCTTGAGCTCGTCCACCCGAAAGCGCGTGAACAGCTTGGACGAGCGCAGCGCGATCTGGCTCAGGCTGGCCTCAGACAGCAAGGCCAGCACCAAATGCCCGCTGCGGATGCGCGCCGTGTGCGACTCCAGCGAGGCGATCAACCAAGCGTGCTCCAGCCACACCGGCAGGTGCGACGAGAACACCGGCGTGCGCGTGTTGCCCGCTTTGAAACGGCTCAGCTCGGTCTCCAGGTCGCGTTGCAAAGCCGTTGCAGACACGTCAAAGCGTTGGCACAACAAAGCCAGGTCCGACTGGGGCTGCTCTAGCAAGGCCAGCAAGAAGTGCTCGATGTCGACTTCGTAGTGGCCTCGGCCCATGCACAGGCTGGCTGCGCGCTCGGCGGCTTTGCGGGTCGAGTCGTTGAGCTTGGAGATCAAGGTTTTGAGGTTCTGGCTCATGGTGATGACAGCGTTTGTTGGATCAAGCCGGGCTCACGCCGCCGCATGGATGTCATAGCGCACATCCGCGCGATCGGCTGTGGCCGGCCGTGTTTGCAAAAAGGTGTCCCAGCCCAGCCGGAACTGGTTCGGGGCACGCTGCGAGCCCAGCTCGCATCCCTGGATGTCCTGCTGTTGCAACTGCAGGTTGATTTCGTATTCAAGGCCCACACCGCCCATCAGCGTGAGCAACTCTTGCAAGGCCAAAGCGCCCTTGCCACCGGGCAAAAATCGCTGGAAGCGCGCATGCGTCAAAGGCCCCAGCACCACGCGTGCGCGCAGGTCGCGTTGCCAGACACGGTCGCCCAGCAAAGCCGAGCGGCCCAGCACACCTTGCATCGGCGCGCGCCCGGCCGGCAGGCGCCCGAGGTGTCCACGGGCCTCTTCGGGCAACTGGTACCAACGCCCAATGAAAGGCTCGATGCGCACGCTCACGCCCAGATAGCGCTGCAGCACCTGCTGCAATTGCTTGACCGACAAGGTGCGTTGCTGCAAAGCGCCGGCATGAAAGGCCAAGGCCTCGTCGGCCACCACACCCTGCGCACCACCCAAGCGGTTGCGCAGCTCGCCTTGCCCCAAGCCAGCCAGCGCCAGCACCATGGGCATGAAGCGGTTGCGGCGGTCGGCCTCGAACTGCACGGGCAGGCGGTGCTTGCGCCACGCTTGGTAGAACAGCGACACCGAGCGGCCACCGAAGATGTCCATGAAGGCGCGCGCGCTATGGTCTTTGTGGTGGTGCTCGCGCTGGGCCAGCATCTCGGTGTAGAACAAGGGCAAGGTGCCGCTGATGCCCAACAAGCCCATGAACGCAGGCGTCAGGTCGATGCGGTCGATCTGCGCGGGGCTGTAGCGGATGTCGTTGACCGCGCTGATGCCGCCGACGAGGCCGACGCCGCTATTCGCACCCATGGCGCTGACGCCCTCGGCTTCTGATCGCACAAAGACCTTGAGGGACTCGATCTCGCTGGCCGGGAAGGACAAAGCGATCGAGCTGCGAAAAGCAATGCGTGACAGGCCTTGCCCATCGACCGCGCCAGGCGCGAGCCAGCGGTCCAGCAAGCGAACCGCCTGGAAAAAGCCGAACTGCTGAGGCTCACTCAGCAGCCGACCGATCACACCAGCGGCGTCTGGCCGTTGCGCGGTGGGCATGAAAGCACCTCCTCTTGTGTGCGCGCAGACACCACGCTCACTTGCGTGAAGCTGTTGATGTGCACGTACAGGCCAAAGAATTGGTCCATGACCGAGGCGAACAAGCCCAGGCCCGTGCCCACGAAGCTGTCTTCATCCACCGTCAACCGAACCTGTGTGCCGCGCACAAAGGTGGCGAAGGGTTCACCCGGCAGCCAAGCTGTGACAGGCTTGAAATCAATGGCCACCAGGCCGTCGATCTGGCGCCGGTTGCTGGCACTGCGCGGCAGGTCATACAGGCGCAGCATTTCTTTGAGCGCATCGATGCCACCCGCCGACAGCGACAAATGGTTGAGCGAGAGGTGCGAGATCAAGCGCCACAAGGCCCCGCGGGCTCGGTCAAAGCGCAAGGTCGGTGTCGGCTTGCGCAGCAACCGGATCTCTTTGGCCAGCCCACCGCCCTCCATGAAGAGGTCGCCGCCCGCCACGCCAAAGGGCAGCGTCGAGGGCAGGTCTCGGTTGGTGGCCGTGACCGTCAAAGACAAGGTGTCGGTTTGCGGCACCGATGGGTCAAAGTCGATGTCGACGATCGACAGCGCCAGCTCGTAGCCTGGGCTGTGCTCGGCGATGTCCTCGTCGCGATGGGTCGACCAATAGCGCCCCCCTGGCGTGCCGCCAGCGTCCGCGTCTTCGTCCACGGGCATCACGTCGTCATGCATCAGCGAAAAGAAGGGCCGGAACGCTTGCACCGACTCGCCTTGCGGCGTCTGCTTGATGCGAAAGACGCGGTCGAGCGAGTGCACTTCATATGCAAAAGCGCGACGGCCATCCACCACCACCGGGTAGTCGGTGGCAGTGTGCGTGACGCGGATCGGATCGGCCGCCTGCTTGAACAGGTTGACCACGGGCGTGCAGCCCAAGCGCAAACCTCGTGCGCTGATGGCCTCGAGCAAGCGCGACTCGTCAGAGTCGGAACGCACACCGGCAAACAACACGTGCACGGTCAGGCTGCGCCGCCCGCCCTCGCCCTGTCTCT
>JAVLFO010000552.1:0-1527 GCA_046052805.1 Aquabacterium sp.
TACACGAGCCTTATCGTCGGCAGCGTCAGATGTGTATAAGAGACAGACCGAACGAAGGATTGAAAACATGATCAATGAGAACCTGCACAAGAAGGTCGTTGCCCTCGACCGCGTCAAGCACCGCGATTTGAAGCTGGATCTGGCCGCGCGCGACATGAGCGCTTCCGAGAAGCTCAATGCCTTTTTTGTGGCGGGCACCGAGTTTGGCGACGCCTGCCGCGAGTACCCGGTGGTGTGGGTCAACGCAGGCACCGATGACAAGGGCGTGCAGCAGGTGGCCCCGATAGCCGTGTTCGGCCTTCAGCCAGAACAGAACCTGTGTGTAGAGGACGGCGCTTGGCGCGTGCGCTATGTGCCTGCGGTGCTGCGCCTGTACCCCTTCGCACTGGCCCGCGTGGCGGCCGATGAGATGGTGGTTTGCATGGATGAAGGCTGGCCTGGATTTGGCAGCGCAGGTGAGTCCTTGTTCAATGCCCAGGGCGAACCCAGCGAATTCACGATGAACGTGAAGACCCAGCTCGAGAACTTCGAGCAGGAAGTGGAGCGCACCCGCCTGGCTGGTGAAATGCTGGTGAACAAGGGCCTGCTGCGCGAGATGCGTTTTGACGCCACCCTGCCTGACGGCAACAAGCTGGTGGTCGACGGCTTTCTCACCATCGATGACGAGAAGCTGGCCAATTTGAGCGACGCCGATCTGCTGCAGTTCAACCGCAATGGTCTGATGGGCCTGATCCACGCGCACCAGATCTCGCTGGGCAACATGAACCGTCTGGTGGAGTGGCATGTGCAGCGTCTGGGCCTGAAGCCGGCCGCGCCCACCGCCTGATCACCTGGGCCTGCTCATGAGCCTGGACCGCCCCGATGATCTGGACCGGGGCGCGGCCAACCGCCGCGCCATGCTGGGCGATGCCTGGGTCCAGCGTTCGCTCGGCCAGGCAAACAGCCTGAACGCCGAGTTCCAGAGCCAGGTGACACGCCATGCCTGGCACGATATCTGGGGCCGTCCGGGGCTGGACACCCAGACCCGCCGGCTGCTGGTGCTGGGCATGACCATGGGCCTGGCGCGCTGGGAAGAGTTTGAACTGCATTGCCGCGCCGCCATCCGCGGCGGCGTGCCGCTGGCGGTCATCAAGGAGGCGTTGATGCAGGGCGCCATCTACTGCGGCGTGCCGGCGGCGAACACTGCCTTCAAGATCACCGTGGGCATCTGCCAGGCCGAAGGCATCCAACTCGAGCCGGCGCCCTTGCTGTCCGGCCATCGGGTGGAAACGCACCACACCTTCAGCCTGCCGCAGCTGCGGGTGGCTTTGCAAGGTGCGGATGCTGGTGTGCCCGTTGTGATGAGCCACGCCCTGGGCATGCGCCTGGAGATGTGGGACGCCCTGGCGGATGAACTGGCACCCCATCACCCGGTGCTGCGTTACGACCACCGGGGGCAGGGCGGCTCGGCCACCGTGCGCGCCGCCTATGGCATCAATGATCTGGTCGACGACGCCGCCCGCGTGGTGCGCGAATGGGGCCGGGGGC
>JAVLFO010000553.1:0-2215 GCA_046052805.1 Aquabacterium sp.
CCATCGCGCGGCGCGGGGGCGGTGGCCGCCCGCGGCACCGGCGCTGCGCCGTGGGCGACGACGCCTCTGAAGAAGCTCATCAGTTTGCGCAGCTTCTCGGCCTGCGCGGTCATCTCTTCGGCCGTGGCGGCCAGCTCTTCACTGCCTGCTGCGTTTAGCTGCGTCAGCTGCGTGAGCTGGTTCATGGCCGTGTTGATCTGGTTGACGCCGGTGGACTGCTCGTCACTGGCGGCGGTGATTTCTTGCACCAAGTCGCTGGTCTTTTTGATGGCCGGCACGATCTCGCCCAGCAAGGTGCCTGCGCGTTCGGCCGTCTTGACGCTGCCCGTGGCCAACTCGCCGATTTCTTGCGCGGCCACTTGGCTGCGTTCGGCCAGCTTGCGCACCTCGGCGGCGACCACCGCAAAGCCCTTGCCATGCTCGCCCGCACGGGCCGCTTCGATGGCGGCGTTCAAGGCCAGCAGGTTGGTCTGGTAGGCGATGTCGTCGATGATGCCGATCTTGTTGGCGATGCTCTTCATGGCGTCCACCGTGGCGCCCACGGCCGTGCCGCCTTCCAGCGCCTCGCCGGCGGCTTTGCGGGCCATGCCGTCGGTGATCTTGGCGTTGTCGGCGTTCTGGCCAATCGAGGCGGTCATCTGCTCCATGGCGGCCGAGGTCTCTTCAACGCTGGCGGCTTGCTCGTTGGCGCCTTGGGCCAGGCTTTGTGCTGTGCCTGAAATTTGCGTCGAGGCCGAGGCCAGCAGGTCAGAGTTGCTGCGCACCTCGCCGATCACGTTGCGCAAGGTGCTGACCGTGCTGTTGAACGACTGCTTGAGCTCGTCAAAGATGCCTTGGAAGTCTTGCTCGATGGTGTGGTTGAGCTCGCCTGCAGCCAAGGCCTGCAAGGCGTCTTGCACCGTGTTGAGCCCGTGTTCAACCACGTCCATCAGCGAGTTCGTGGCCTGTGCGGTGGTCAAGAAGAAGCCATCGCGGCCGGCCACGTCGAGGCGGGCGCTGAAGTCGCCTTGGTTGGCGCAACCAATGACGCTGGCGATGTCCTTCTGGAAGCTGTCGGCGGCCACGGTGATGGCCGTGATGTCGGTGGCGTACTTGACGACCTTGAAGGGCTTGCCATTCATGTCAAAGATGGGGTTGTAGCTGGCCTGGATCCAGATCTCACGTCCACCCTGACCAACGCGCTTGTACTTGCCGGCGTCGTGCTGGCCGTTGCCCAAGCGGTCCCAGAACATGCGGTACTCGTTGGAGTCACGATGCCCAGGCTCCACAAACATGCTGTGGTGGCGGCCCTTGATCTCGTCCAGCCGGTAGCCCACCGCGCTGCAGAAATTGTCGTTGGCGTTGAGGATGTTGCCCTTGAGGTCAAACTCAATGACCGCTTGCGACTTGCTGATGGCGGCCAGCTGCCCCTCGAAATCGGCATTGCGCAGCTTGTCGGCGGTGATGTCAGTGGCCGTCTTGAGCACCTTGATCACTTGGCCATCGGGTCCGATGATCGGGTTGTAGCTGGCCTGGATCCACACCTCTTTGCCGTCCTTGGTGATGCGCTTGTACTGCGCGGCATCAAACTGACCCGCGTTCAAGCGCTCCCAGAAAGCGCGGTATTCGGGCGACTCGCGATAGACCGGGTCGACAAACATGCTGTGGTGGCGGCCCTTGATCTCATCGAGCCGATAGCCCAGCACCTTCAAGAAGTTGGCGTTGGCATCGAGCACATGGCCCTGCGGGTCGAAGCTGATCATGGCTTGCGACTTGGACAAGGCGGCCAATTCGGCCTCCAAGGCATCGGCCCTGGTCTGGTGGTGACGGGAGAGGAAAAAGTCGAGTGCGCCCATGATTGGCTCCGGTGTGAACTTGCGTGTCGGTTGTTGACTTCAACGGGTGGTTTGCATGCGGCGGAACTTGCCTTCGTCCACACCGCCATCCGCGCCACTGCGGCGGCGGGTGTCGGCTGCGGCAGGCTCATGGCGCGCGCTGGCTGTGGGCGTGCTGCGACGGGGTGCCGAACCCATACCGAGGTCTTCGCCCGTGCCCACCTGGAAGAAGCTCATGAGTTGGCGCAGCTTCTCGGCTTGCGCGGTCATCTCTTCCGCCGTGGCGGCCAGCTCCTCACTGCCTGCGGCGTTTTGCTGCGTCAGCTGCGTGAGCTGGCTCATGGCTGTGTTGATCCTGTCTCTTATACACATCTGACGCTGCCGACGATCTTACGCGTGTA
>JAVLFO010000554.1:0-4144 GCA_046052805.1 Aquabacterium sp.
TTGCGAGAACAGGGCGGGCTTGGCGTCGTAGTACTTGCGCAGCTCTTCGGGGGTGGGCGTGCCAGCACCTGCTGCCGCAGCCTTTTCAAGGTAGGTGCGAGCCAGGATGCTGCGGCGCGTGGCGTCGAGCAGTTGAACCACTTGGGGGTCACGGTCGAGCTTTTGCTCTTCGGCCTTGGCCACGGCCAGTTGCTGGTCGATCAGGCTTTCAAGCACTTGGCGGCTGGCCGCTTCGGCTTGCTCGGGCTTGAGGCCTTGTTGACGCTCAAGCACTTGGTTGATTTGGTGAACGGTGATTTCATCGCCGTTGACGCGTGCAGCGGCTTGGCTGGCCTTGCCTTCGGTCTTGGCCTTGTCGCCACAACCGGCCATCAGGGCCACGGCGGCAACAACGGGGAGCAACGCTGCCAGACGGAGGGTGCGTTGACGGGCAAGGGCTTGCGAACGGGTTTGCATGGTCGGGCAGTTAGGTTGTGTGGTCACGGATGTGCTTGCACCTGGGGTGCGCTTTAAGCTGATCACGCCTTGTCCCCGAAGTTCCCGCAGGCTCAACAGGGGCGCTCAAATGAGTGTACGCCGGGCGGATGACAGCTGATGGGCGCTCAGCAGGTGCGTTGCGCCTCGGGCCAGCAGTGCCAGGACGAGCCCAGACAAAGCGCCACTGAAATGTGCCCAAGGGGCCACAGTTATATCCGAGCCCGCTGGTTGAATCAGGGCGTGCTGCCAGGGGTTTTCCATGAAGATCTTCAAAACCACAGCCATCAGGACGATGCCGGCGACCCATTTGAAACCACCTGTGTCTTTTTCAGCAATTTGGGCGACGCACCAAATGGCGACGCCTGCGTGCAACACCCCCGACAAACCGATGTAGGTGTGCAACGGGGCGCTTTGCCACAGCATGCCGATTTGGGTGCTTGGCCAGGCCAGCAGCCAGGCCCATGCAGCCCAAGCGCGCATGCCTGGCGTGCAGCCCAGCAGGCCGATCAGGGCGGTCGCGATCAGGTTGCGAGACAGGTGCTGTGCGCTGCCGTGCAGCCAGGCGGTGCTCCACCAAACCCAAGAGTCTTGGTGCCAGCCCAGGTCGGGGTGCAGCACCCAGCTTTGTGCCCAGGCCGGCCAGGTCGTGGTTGGGTCGGCCAGTGAGACGTGTCCCGCCCAAGCGGCAGGCAGGGCCAGCATCAGCGCCACCAGGCACCAGAGCGCACCGGCTTTGCTCAAGTTTTGAACACCGCGGCCCACAGGGCCAGAACCGCTTCGCGGTGGGGTGCGATGGCCCCCATGTCTTGGAGTTGGACGCGGGTGGGGGCGTCGTCCAGACGGGCGCGGTGCTGGACGCGGCGCAGTTCGCGGTAGGCGGCGCCGGCGTTTTGACCGACGCCATCGGGCAGCAGCCTGCAGTGTTGCGCGCGCTCAAGCAGGGCGATGTTGCCTTTGTTGTCGAGCAACTCGGGGTGCTGGTGGCTGTAGGCCAACACGAGGTATTGAACGGCAAATTCAACGTCAATCATGCCGCCGCGGCTGTGTTTGACGTCGAACTGGTCGAGCGGACAGGCGTGGGCTTCGCGCAGGCGTTCGCGCATGGTGACCACCTCGTCGCGCAAGGCAATGGGGTCGCGTTGGCTGGCCAGCACAGTGCAGCGGGTGGCTTCAAAGCGGGCGGCCAAAGCGGGCTCGCCAGCACACCAGCGCGCCCGGGTCAGGGCTTGGTGCTCCCAGGTCCAGGCGGTATTGCTGCCGCGTTGGCGCTGGTAGTCGTCAAAAGCATGGAAGGAGGTGACGAGCAGCCCCGAGTTGCCATTGGGGCGCAGGGCGGTGTCGATGTCGAACAGTTCGCCGGCAGATGTGCGCAGCGTCAGCCAGGTGATGAGCTTGCGGGCGAACAGCAGGTAGGCGTCGATGGGGCTGGGGCTGTCCGGGCCAGTGCTGGCATCGGTGTCGTCCTGGGTGTCGTCGTACAAAAACACCACGTCGAGGTCGGATCCATAACCCAGTTCTTTGCCGCCGAGCTTGCCGTAGGCGATGACCGCGAAATGTGGCTGGCGGCCCACGGCCCAGGCGCCTTGTTTGCCGGGGCGCTGTTGCAGGTGAGCCCAAGCCCACTGGATGGCGGTGTGCAAAGTGGCATCGGCCAGGGCGGAGAGGTCGTCAGCGACTTGTTCGACGGTGATCAGGCCTTCAACGTCGCGCACCAGGGTGCGGAAGACTTCGGCGTGGTGGGCGCGGCGCAGCGTGTCGAGCACGGCCTCTTCATCGGCCTGGCCGGCGCGCACCCAGGCGCGGTGGCGATCGCTCAGGTCTTGCTGATAGCTGATGGCGTCAAAGCGGCCGTCGAGCAGGCGCGGGTCGGCCAGCTCGTCGATCACGCCGGGGTGGCGCAGCAGGTAGCGCAGGGGCCACTTGGCCAGGCCCAGCAGGCGCAACAGGCGGTTGAGCACCTCGGGGCGCTCGGCCAGCAAGGACAGGTAGCTGTCTCGCCGCAACAGCGGGTTGAGCCAGTCAACGAAGTGCAGCACGGCCTGGGGGCCCAGGCAGGCTGTTTCCTCGGGCTGGTCAGGGTGCGGGCTGGGGGTGAGGGCCAGCTGCGTGGCCCGGCCAATCAGCTTGGCCAGGCGCAGTTTGGCGGTGTCGCTGAGCAGGCTGACCTTGGCTTGTTTGGCAAAGGTGCGAACGTGCTCGGCAATCGGGCTGGGAAGCTTGGCGATGTATTCGTCGCTGTCGACTGGCAAGGGTGGGCCGCCGCACGATTTGCAGCCGCCGGGTGAGGCGCCCGGGCTGCGTCCATCGTGCAGCAGGGCGTCAAACTCGGTGGCGACCAACTCGCGCACGGTGCACAGGGCATCGAGCAACTGGCAGGTGCCGCTGTGGCATTCGGGGTGTGCGGGCGTGCCTTGCTCGCGGCCTTGCAGGCCCAAGCTGTCGGCGATCCAGGCCAGGTCGGCATCGAGGGTGGGCAGCAGGTGGGTTTGCTGGTCGTCGAGGTACTGGATGCGGTGCTCGATGCGGCGCAGCAGCGTGTACGCCTGTGCCAGGTGCTCGGCGGTGCTGTGCGGGATCAGGCCACGCGCCGCCAGGCGGGGCAGGGCGCGCAGCGTCGAACGGGTGCGGATTTCAGGGAACTGCCCGCCACGCACCACTTGCAGCAGCTGGACCGTGAACTCGATTTCGCGGATGCCGCCGCGCGAAAGCTTGACGTCGTTGGCGCGCTCAGGGCGGCCGGCTGCGCGTCGGTTGGCCTCGTCGCGGATCTTGCGGTGCAACTGGCGCAGGCCTTCAAAGACGCCGTAGTCCAGGTAGCGGCGAAACACAAAGGGCATGACCAGGTTGCGCAGATGCAGCGCGCGCGCATGGCGCTCGCCCCCCGGCATGGCGGCGCGCGGCGCCACGATGCGGCTCTTGAGCCAGGCAAAGCGCTCCCACTCGCGGCCTTGCACCAGAAAGTACTCTTCGAGCATGGCCATGCTGACGACGGCAGGCCCGGAGTTGCCGTTGGGACGCAGGGCCAGGTCGACACGGAACACGAATCCGTCTTCGGTGGTGTCCCCGATCAGGGTTGACAGTTTTTTGGCCACGAGGCTGAAGTACTCGTGTGCCGAGATGCGGCCTTTGGTCAAGCCGTTGCCGGCGTCCACCCCGGTGGTTTCGCCGTCTTCTTCGTAAACGTAGATCAGGTCGATGTCGGACGAGACATTGAGCTCGCGGCCGCCGAGCTTGCCCATGCCAATGACCCAGAGGTCGATGCGCTGACCTTGCTCATTCAAGGGCGCGCCATGTTGGGCGTCGAATTCGGCCTGCGCGGCGTGCAGGGCCAAGTCGAGGGTGACCTCGGCCAGCTCGGTCATGGCGGCCGTGATGTCGAGCATGGCGGCGCCGCGTTCGACGTCGAGCACGGCCAGGCGTTCAAGCACCAACTGGCGCGTGATGCGCAAGGCCGCTGCCAGGGCGTGCCCGTCGCGGCTGAGGTGCTCGATGTGTTCGCGGATGGCCTGGGTGCGTGGCAGGCCCGGCCACTGCGCCTCAAAGGTGCTCAGCTCAGACGCATAGCGCCGGCGGATGCGCTGTACGTAGCGTGCGTGGTCGGCTTGGGCCGAGGTGACAGCGGCATCAAATGGGAAATCAAACATGGCGCCACCCGGCATGCAGGTGC